>NZ_JAUZMY010000015.1:0-176668 GCF_036327455.1 Nocardiopsis codii
CGATTTCGCAGGTCAGTGGTTTGCACTGCTGGTCCTGGTCGCGGGGGTCGTCGGTCTACTCGCCCCTGGGCAGGCCGCCCCGTTGGCCCCGTACACACCGATAATGCTCGGCGTCATCATGTTCGGGATGGGCCTGACGATGCGCCCGGTGGACTTCGCCATCGTCGCGAAGCACCCCAAGGCCGTCCTCCTCGGCGTCCTCGCCCAGTACACGGTCATGCCGCTCCTGGGCTGGGGCATCGCCCACGCGCTCGGCCTGCCGCCCCTCCTCGTCGTCGGCATGGTCCTGGTGGGCTCGTCGCCCGGTGGCACGTCCTCCAACGTCATCGTCTACCTCGCCCGCGGCGACGTGGCCCTCTCCGTGGCGATGACCTCCATCTCCACCATGCTCGCCCCGCTGGTGACCCCGCTCCTCGTGCTGGGACTCGCCGGGTCGTCCCTGCCCGTCTCCGCGTCCGACCTGTTCCTGTCGATCCTCCAGGTGGTCCTGTTCCCGGTCGTGGCGGGCCTGCTGCTGCGCATGGCGGCGAAGAGGTTCGTGGAGAGCATCCTGCCGGTGCTGCCGCTGGTGTCGGTCGTGGGCATCGTCCTCGTCGTCGCCGCGGTGGTCGGGGCCAACGCCGACGCGGTGCTGTCCACCGGACTCCTCGTCGCCCTGGCCGTGGTGCTGCACAACTCCCTCGGCCTGGGCCTGGGATACCTGGTCGGCGTGGTCGGCGGGATGCCCGAGAGCGCCCGGCGCGCGGTCAGCGTCGAGGTGGGCATGCAGAACTCCGGTCTCGCCGCCGCCCTCGCCACCGCGCACTTCGCCCCGCTCGCGGCCCTGCCCGCCGCGCTGTTCTCCGTCTGGCACAACCTGTCCGGCGCGGCCATGGCGACCTACTGGGCCCGCAGCGCCCCCCGGGACGAGACCGGGAGCGAGGCCGGTGCCGCATCCCCGGAGGCCTCCCCCCGGGACTGACCCGCCCCAGGACGGAGATGCCGTCGGCTATCCGGGTCCGAACGCTGTGCCCCGCAGGTCCTCACCTGCGGGGCACAGCGTCGTCAGCGGGTGCGGTGCGCCGGCGGGTGCGCGCCCGAGCCGCACCCGCGTCCCTGTGGGGCCTCGAGGAAGCCGACCGGGCCGCGCGCCGGGGCGGGACTTCCGGCCAGGGCCCTCCGCCCGGGCAGGGCCGCTACGACGCGGCGGCGTGGGCGATGGCCTGGGCGCCGGCCCGCAACATGTTCCGGCTGATCCACCTGAGAGCACGGTTGGCGATCCTGCCCCGCACGGCGTTGGGCCAGTCCATGCGCAGGTGCAGCCCGGCGTGGTCGCCGACCGGCTCGATGACGATCCGCACCGTACGGGAGGCCTCGGAATCCGGGTCCCGCGTCCAGGTGACCTCGCGGTCGGGGACACTGTGCGTGATCGTCTCCCGGACCGTCTCTCCCGACGCCGTGGTCAGCTCCACGACACCGCCGCCGAGCCGCCGCGACGACACGGCGGACGGCTCCCACTCACTCCGGCGCTCCGGGTCGCTGACCAGCTGCCAGACCCGTTGCGCCGACACGGGCGCCTCGAGGTCGTAGGTCGTGTACTCCCGCCCCTCGGGCGGCTGGCCGTCGGCGGGGGAGCCGTTCGCCGGGGACGGCTCGGGGGCCCGGGGAGTTGCCGACGGCTCACCGAGGCCACGCCGGATCTCGTCGGTGTCCACGTCCAGCCGGTCGAGCAGCCGCCGCACCCGACCTCCCTCGTCGTCGATCAGCGCCGCGAGCAGGGCTGCGTCGCCCCCGGCCCACGGGCAGTCGAACTCGATCTCCTCCAGGCGGGGAGTGAGCGGAAGGAACCCCGGCGGCTGCCCGTCGGAGGGAGCCGGCACGGGCGCGTCGATGCCGAGCAGGGAGAGATCCTCCCGGAGGAGCTCGCCGATCGCCGAGCGCACCTCGGACAGACTCACCCCGGCGTTCATGAGCAGACGGGCGCCCGGGCCGCCGTTGACGAGAATCCCCAGGAGCAGGTGCTCGAAGCCGACTTCGTGCCGGCCCGCGCGCGCTGCTTCGCGGCTCGCGGCCCCCTGGATCGCGGCCCGGTCGTATCCCCTGCTGAGCAGGCCCTGCTTCGACGGGTTCGTCATCGTTGTCCTCTTTCGATCGCTTCGACGTGACGCAGCCGTTTTCCGTACTTCTTGTGGACGGCCTGACGGGTCACCCCGAGCGCGGCGGCGATGGAGGTCCACGACTCGCCCGCTCGCAGGGCCTCCTCGACCTGCCGCAGTTCCAGGGAGTCGACCACCGTGCGCAACGAGGCGACGGCACGCAGGCCCTGTACAGGGGTCGACGTGTCCGAGGCGACGGCTGCCAGTTCTACCGCGTCCATGCCGTCAACCTAGGTTGCGCGACCTTCGCTGTCAACCTGGGTTGCGCGTGTGTGTCGGTGCGGGCTCGCGCGGCAGACGGACTCCGCGCCGGTGGCGGGGCATGGTGCTCCGGGTGGCATCGTTTCTGGAAAACACCCATGAGGACGGTTTCGTCGCCTTCGGTGCCTGAGCGCTACCCGTGTGGGGCGAGGTTCATGTGTTGTCCCCATGGCCTGAACCGGTCGCCGCTCTTGCTGTGATCAGTGCGCGACCCAGGGTGATTGTTGGCAGGCTGCTGTGTATGCCTGAGCAACGTCGTCCGCATTCCCTCCCCTGCTCCGGGTTCCTCGCGCTCGCGCTCACAGCGGCCCTGGGAAACCCCCACATGCTCCTCGCACCCTGCGCCCCTCCAGCCCAGATCGCCACCAGCGCCCCCGCGGAGGAGAGGGACACGCCAGCCCGTCGCAAGACCCCCGGCGGGCACGACCGCGTCCGTGCGCGGGGACGCTGTCCGCGGCCCCCGAAGCGGCCCCTGGGGCTGGTCCCGCACCCCCGCTGCCACTTCGACTGACCACTCCCCGATGAGAGGCCGGCGCCCGGGCTTCCAGCCGACCCGGGCGCCGGTCCGTCAGACACCCGGTTCCGGCACCGTGCGGACGTCGCTGATGGCGGCCGTGCCCGGTAGAAGGGGCGGATCTCGCGCCCGAGACCGTTCTCCGCGAGGCGACGTGTACGTCCCCCCGGGGATGTCGAGTTCCGCGGATGCTGAGCGCGTCGGGTATTCGCGCACTGTAAGACGTGGCTCGGGTTGAGTCGCCACACATGGGCCCCGAGGCCACCGCCCGCCCTCTCGTTGTCCGCGCGACGATCGATGACGGGCGGTGGCCGTTGTCGTGAACCTGCTGAGACCGGTGCTTGCCTGAGCGCCGGGTCTGCCGGGGCCGACCGCCCTCGCCGGTGGCTACATCAGGCAGTCCAACGCCGCCAGGGCGTCCTGGCGGCGCAGGAGGTCGTGGAAGTTCTGGTTGCGGTAGTTGCGCAGACATCCGTAACAGGACGTCTCCACCCCGCAGTCGCATTCGTCGACCCGTGCCCGGGCCGCTGTGAGCACGTCCGGGAACGCCGCGGCGATCCGTTCGGCGCCGCCCGCGCCGCCGGGCACCGTGTCGAACAGCACCAGCGCCGTGGTTCCCCCCGCACGCCGGAACATCGCTCCCTCGATGTCGTCCCGACTGATGTCCAGTGCCGAGGAGGCCCCTTCGAGCAGCGCGTACAGCAGTGAGTGGCGGCTCTGCGGTGAGGCCCTGCCGACGTCGAGCCTTCCGCCGAAGGAGATGTCAATGATGTCGGTCTCGTACCGGTGCGCTAGGGAGAGGTGGCTGAGGGGCCCGGCGCACTCCGTCCCCTTCATGGGGTTGATGTGCTCGGTGGGGGGCTTGCCTGCGGCCGTCCCCCTGCCCCAGCCGCACCAGCCGCAGATCCGGTACCCCTGACCGGCCGGACCGTCGGAGATGGCCACGAGCTCTCCCCTGCTGCCCGCACGGCAGTGCACCTCGCCCCCACCCGGCAGCGGCCAGAGGTAGTCCCTGGGCTCGGCGGCCAGCCTGAGAACGTGGGTGGCTCCGTGCCACGAACGCTCGGGTGCTTTCGTCCCGGCGGGCTCCACACGGGCGTCGGCCACGAATCCGAACTCGGGAACGATGTACTTGGTCGGCACACCCCGGGCCATCGCGCCGCAGGAGCGGCACACGGCCTCCAGTGGGTCCTTGGACTCGCTGTAGTAGCCGCACTCCTCACAGGCCCGGTAGTGGTAGGCGTGCAGGTTCCGCCCGGGCAGGCGGTACACGCCCGCCGAGGTCCACTTCTTGCCGCCCGCGATGATGGAACCGCCGGGCGCGTACTCGTAGATGGCCGAACGCCGGTCGCGTGCCAGTTCCAGCTTTCCTCCGACGGCCTCCTTGGAATGGTGGGTCCGCAGTTCGACCGTGTCCACGGGAAAGCCGTACTTGGGCAGGACGTTGCGGGTGGCCAGGAAACCCAGTAGCGAACGCTTCAGGACCGTGTTGATGGTCTCGCCGAAACGCGCGGCCAACCTGTCCTTGCCTGCTTCGAAGGCTTCCAGGCGCCGACGCCTGAAATCGGTCACGTCCTCGACGACCTCCTCCCGTAGGACCTCCAGAAGGTCGCACAGCTCGCCGACCCACCTGCCTTCGTCGACACCCATCTCCCGCGCGACATCCTCGGGCAGGACGCGCCGCAGCGCACCGGTGACGCCCTCCGGAACGGGGGACAGGAAATCCCGTACCCGGGCGACAGGCGCGGGTGCTCCCTCGTCATCGGACAGGAAGAACTCACCGGCGCGCTTCCAGGACTCCCCGGTCTCCTGGAACCAGTGGCGGAAGAACGCCGCCAGGGCCACGGAGTGAGCGTGGCGCCGGTCGATGCGGACGTTGCCGAGCGGTACGTAGGGGGCACGCACCTGACCCGCGATCATCTTCTCCGGCTCCTGGTAGCGGAACAGGTCGTGGGAACGGCGCTGGGCGTAGGTGACGACCAGCGCTGCGGAGTCGCTGCGCCGCCCCGCCCGGCCCGCCCGCTGCACGTAGTTCGCCGTGGTGGGGGGCATGTTGCGCATGAACACCGACTGGAGCTCACCCACGTCCACACCCAACTCGAACGTGGTCGAACAGGACAGGGCGTTCACCCTCCCTCCGATGAAGTCCTGCTGGATCTGAGCGGCGACCTTGCTCCTCCACTGGGCGGTGTGCTCACTGGCGGAGAGGGCGACCGGGTTCAGGGTGCGGTACAGGTGGCGGTAGTGGTCGGTGTCCTTGTCGGGGTCGGGGATGTCGTAGGGACGCAGGGTCCCGGGGCAGTTCATGGTCGGGCACACTCCGCGCACCGACACCGGGTGCAGGCGCCGGCAGCTGTCGCACTGGTGGGGGGCCGTGTCCGGTCCGACCTGTGAGACCTCCAGATCCCGGTGGCTGACCTGGAAGACCGTGCCCAGACCGCGCACGTCCGACGACACCAGCCACCCGTCCGGTGTCGAGCGCAGGAAATCCCAGATCTTCGCGAGCACCGTCCTCGGCTCCTCGGCCGAACCCAACCGCTTCAGGACCCGGTCCAGGTAGTTCAGACGACGGTTCTGCCCCGAGGTGGGCAGCCAGCTGATCACCTTCCTCCTGCGGTCGGCCCCGGTCTGCCGGACGTAGATGGGGCCTCGCCGCGGCGCGAACACCTCGTCGTCGGCGGCCACGTCCTCGGGCATGGTCAGAGCGCCCTGTTGGCGCAGCGTGCGCGCCAGTTCCCCGAACAGGTCCCACACCTCCTGCTCCTCCAGCCCCAGGAGCCTGGTGAAGGCGGGGGGAAGCCTCACCCCGCGGGGGCGCGTCAGCCCGACCCGGAGCAGTCCCCGGCCCTCCAGCGACTGCCGGTCGTCGATGCTGACCAGTTCGCCCATCACCCAGGGGGCGACGGTGGCGGTCCGCTTCAGCTTGGACACCTTGTGGTCGAACTCGCCCGCGCGCTTCGCGGTCCGCGCGGTCGCGTCCACCAGGTCGTCCACCCGCAGCTCGTCGTCGGGGTCGTGAATGGCCGCCATCCCGTCGAGGATGAGGCGGCGGCGCTGGTACAGCCGGTAGCTGCTCTCCAGGTAGGGGGCGAAGAACGCGGCGGACTGGCGGCTGTCACTGAACATCAGCAGTTTGCGGCCGCCCCCGGGACGGTCGGCTACCTGGGCGTCGGTGTCCTCCGGCAGCGCCTGGTACAGGGCCGTGGCCACCACGGCCGGGGAGGCGTCGTGTCCGCTCTCGAACCGGCGCAGGGTACTGCTTCCCAGAGCGCCGCAGTTCAGGCAGCGGTCGGCCCGGTCGCCGCGCGTCCTGATCAGGCGTACCTCGCGCAGGGAGCGGTCGGGGCACGTGACCGCGCACGCCCCGCCCGGCGAGTCCGACAGCGTTCCGCACCCGGCGCACAGGTAGCGGCTCTGAGGGTTGGGCTTGTGTCCGATCTCGAGGGTGTCGTCATCGTCGTCGAGGGTGATGGGCGCGGTCCCCATGTGCAGCCACTCGGGAGTCTTCTGGCGTGAACCGGGCGGCAGCAGCCTCAAGCCGGTCCCCGCAGCCTCGAGGCTGCCGACCAGGTAGAGGTCGCCGCAGCGCTTGCACGCCCCGAACTCGAACGCGGGGGCCGAGCAGTCGGCACAGGTCTCGTGCCGGGCCAGTGACACGTGGGGCCCGCTCTCGGACAGACAGGTGAAAGCTCCGTCGGTGGCCCGGGTGAACAGGTGGTAGCGGGTGGACAGGAGCGGACTGCCGTCCGCGTCGCTGATCGCGCCCGCCAGGGCCACCAGGTCGGCCAGCGCGCGAACCCGGTCGCCCGCGGTCAGGTCCGCGGCCGCGCCGGAGGTGTCCGGCACGGCCGAGAACAGGTCCTCGGCCAGCTCGTCCAGGGGCCTGGGACCGCCGCTGGCCAGCAGGACCCGCAGGTGCTGGAACCGCCTCTCCCCGGCCAGCAGGTGGAACGCGTCGGGTCCGTCCGCACCGTGGAGGGAGGCTGCCTCCCGCAGGGCCTGTCCCGGGTCGGATGCGCGACGCGCGGCGTGGTAGTCGACCGCGGGCAGCGGCCCCCACACGGTGTCGGGCATGGTGTCGCGGCGGGTGGCCCGGATCAGGTCCTGCCGGTCGGGGTCGCCGTCATCCCACGTGAAGGGTGCGTCGAAGAGCCGTTCGGCGAAGGTGGTGACCGCACCTGGGTCGTCGCCCACGGTCGCACTGGTCGCGATGCACTGGAGCTGCTGCTCCGGTGCGACGCGGTCGCGCAGCCTGCGCAGCAACATCGCCAGTTCGGCGGCCTTGGCCCCGTCGTAGACGTGCGCTTCGTCCAGGGCGATGAACCGCCAGTGGCCGGAGTGCTCGCCCTCGAACAGGTCCAGGTCGGCCGGCCGGAGCAGTAGATATTCCAGCATCGCGTAGTTGGTCAGCAGCAGGTGGGGCGGGTCGCGGCGCATCCGCTCCCGGCTGAGCAGTTCGTTGGGAAGCGGAGCCAGGCCCGGGTGCAGGTCGCGGAAGGAGTCCAGGGCCTCCTCCTCGCTCTCCTTTGTCTCGCCCGTGTAGCGGCCGAAGGTGATGTGGGGGCTGCTCGCCAACAGCTCCTCCCGCAGCCGCTTGAGCTGGTCGTTGGCGAGCGCGTTCATCGGGTAGAGCAGGATCGCCCGCACCCCGGGTCCCAGCTCGCCGCGTTCGTGCTCGGCCTGGATCTCGTTGAGGATGGGCAGCAGGAAGCTCTCGGTCTTGCCTGAACCGGTGCCGGTGGCCACCACCAGGTTGCGTCCGGCGCCGGCCTTGCGGACGGCCTCCTCCTGGTGGGTGTAGAGCGGGCGGTCCAGGTGGATCGCGGGTCCGTCGGGCGCGGCGAACCCGGGTGCCAGGACCCCCTCGGCGATGAGCTCGCGCGGGGTGCGGCCTGTCTCGTAGGCGGGGGTTGCCTCCAACAGCGGCCCCTTGCTGAGCAGCGGGCTTTCGGCGATCTGCTCGTGCAGGGCCTCCGCCAGCACCGGGTCCCGGAGGGGGAGGAGCGAACGCAGGTAGCGGCGGTAGGCGCCGCTGATCATCGTGCTGACGTCGATGGGGTCGATCTGGGAGGTCATCGGGTCTGCTCCTTGGCGAGGCGGGCACGTTCGGCTCCGGCGAGAGCCAGTTCGGCCAGGACTATGTCGATGCGGACGAGGTCGGGCGCGGTGCGGGCGAGGTCGCCCCACAGCGTCCGCTGACCCCGGGCGAGCGAGGCGAAGGCGGGCACGCCGCGGGCGGCCAGTCGTGCGGTCAGGGCCATGGCCAGTGAGGCCGCCGGAAGGTTGCGCCAGGGGGAGGCCCCGGCGGTGTGGCGGGGCTCCAACAGCGCGGTGGTCGGACCCCGGTAGGTCTGTGACAGCCCTCTGGCCAGGCGGAGGACGCTGTCGGTGATATCGGTGGCGGCCCGCCGCACCCGGTACAGTTCGGACCGGTTGCGCGCGGTGAACAGCCCGAGCGCCGCCTGGGTGCGTGAGTCCTGGTCCAGCAGGGCTCGGGGCACGACCCGGGCCTCCCTCCAGATCGCGGTGACCTGTTCCTCGGGCATGAGTGCCAGCTGCTCGGCGGTGGCGTCGAACCTCCCCGATCCGCGCGCCGGGTCCGGGTCGCCCCTCAGCAGGTCGGTGGCGATCGGGCCGCACCGCTGCTCCAACTGCTCCAGGAGGTCGGCGTGCTCGGGCGCGGGGGAGGCGGTGTCGACCAGGGGCAGGAGGTCGCTGGTGGCCAGGACGGCCGCGACCGGCAGGCGGTGCCACAGTTCCGCCGCCTGGTCGGCTGGGACACGGCTGCCCGCGGGCACCGTGACGATCCCTCCGGCGACCAGCGCCCACACGCTCTCGTCGGCGTCGGGCCGGGCGGTCCCGTGCGCGAGGAGGGCGGGGACGGGGGAGCGGCCGAGCGCGGTGGCGCAGGCGTCGATCCGGTCGGCGGCCACATCGGTGAGCAGCGAGGCCGAGGCACCCAGCACCCGCCACAGCCGGGCGGCGTTGTCGTGCGTCAGGGGAAGCGTGTCCAGGCCCTCGCCGGTGGCGAAGGCCGAACACAGCAGCTCCTCCTCCGGATCGCCGCCCTCGGGCCGTCCGGAGAGGTCGCAGGTCAGGGAGTTGGGGTCACCCGCTCCGGGCCAGCGCGGCCAGTCGGTGAACGACCACGGGTCGTCCACGGCGAGCAGGATCCGGACCGGTCCGGCGAGCCCGGGTGGCAGGGCGATACGGCCTTGCGCGGAGACGGGCAGGACCGTCGGCGGACGCCACGGGGCACCACACGTGTACACGGCCGCGCTGACCTCGTCGATGCCGGGGAATCCGTCGAGCTCCACGGCGCCCTCACGGAGTTCGGCCCCGTTCGCCAAGCGGCGGGGACGGACGAGGGCGACGGGGACCACCGCGCCGTCGTGGCCGAGGACCAGGCGCAGGTGCCGCCGGGCCGCGGCGGTCTCCACGATCTGGCCGAGGGGGTAGCGATGGGTTCCCGGTCCCACGGCCGAGCCCGCGTCCACGCGCTGAACGACCTCGTCGCCGTGCAGGACGTGCAGGGGGGCGGGGTGGGCGCCGTCCCCGGGAAGCCGGACGAGGAGGTCCCCGTAGTCCGCGACGGTCTCACAGTCCAGCCGCAGCGGCTCGGCACGCCACTGCGGGGCGTGCCCGCCCGTGGTCAGCAGGCGGATGTGCGGAGGACTGACGGTCACGGGCAGGGCCGACGTTCCCGACCGGAGCGTCGCGGGGAGAGCGGATTCGCCAGGGGTGAAGGACAGGCGTTCCGGATCTGCGTCGGCGCCCTCGGGGGAGGACAGGCACGTCTGGGCGGGGACCAGCCCGCGGGCCTCCAGGACACGGACACCGGGGCTGTGCCGAACCCCGAACCCCTCGGCCAGCGTGATCTGGCGGTTGATACCGCGGCCCAGGGGGCCGCGCACGTTCACCGTGAAGGAGCCCACGACAGGGGAGGCGCCCTCGAAGAGGCGCACGTGTTCACCCGAGTGGGCCCGCACGCGGGAGACCAGGCGCCCCTCCTCTGCCGAACGCACCTCCACCTGCCACTCCACCAGGGCGCCTTCCGCGTCGGGGAGCACGACGGTGGGGCGTTCGGCGTGAACGGGGACGCCGTGCGGCGTGTTCACTCCGGGGAGGGGCGCCGACACCTCCAGTCGTGGCCGCTCACGGCCCCGCACCCAGTGCTCGCGGTGGTTCTCCAGGCCCATCCGCGCGTTGCGCTCCAGGCGCAGCCGGAGCAGGGTCCAGCCCTCCCAGCCGTAGGGCACGTCGAACCGGCCGAGTCGTCCGACGCCCTCGGAGAGGTCGAGGGTCTGGGCGGTCGGGTGCAGCACCCACACCGGCCCCGGTGGCAGCGCCGTGTCGGATTCCACCAGGGAGCCGGCGTCGTCGAAGACCAGCAGGGGGTCGTCGGGGTCGATCAGGGTCAGCTGCTCGCGTACACCGAGCCCCTTCGGGGTGACGCTCACCGACCTGGTGGGCCGGGGCAGGGCGAACACGGTCTGTTCGCCCGCCCCCGCACCCCACCGGGGACGGTCGCGCACGGTACGGGTGCCGTCGTCCGTCGTGATCTCCCACAGGACGTCGAGGTTGGCGCTGTCCTCGATCGAGGGCAGGACGAGGTGGACGCCGTGGACGGAGGGGTCCAGCCGCAGGCGGGGCCGGGTCGTGCGCGGTCGGGAGGCCGTGGAGAGGGTGTGCCGGGGAAGCGCCCCTCGGCTCCCGGCGCGTTCCAGGGCCTCCAGCGCGGGTGCGTGGAAGCGTGGGAGCAGTCCCGCCTCGCGGGTCTTCGACGCGGGGTCCTCACGCAGCAGGTCCAGCAGTTGCAGGCACCGCTCGATGGTCTCCAGGGCGTAGTCGCCGCCGGAGGAGAGGAACCTGCGGGCGGGGATGTCCAGGTCCTTGAGCCGGTGACGGCCCGAGACCGCCCACAGGTGGAGTCCGTGCGCGTCCACGCCGGGATCGACGGAGCCGCGGTGCAGCAGCAGGTCGAAGAGGTCGCCCAGGCAGTAGGTGGGGATGCCCGAGTGCATCAGGATCGGGTCGACGTACCGGTGGTTCATGCCGGGGAAGGTGTCGACGCCCAAAATCTCGAGGGACCGCAGGAAGTTGGTCCCCCACGCGTCGCGGTCCTGGCGGGACGCGCTCACCCGGGTGGTCTCCCACAGGGACGGCCAGAAGGTGCCGCTCGCGTAGCGATGGGTGGCGATGCCCACGGTGACCGCAGCCGTGCACGCGGGCCAGCGGTGCAGCTTGGCACGCTGGTACACGTCGAGTTCCTCGGTGAGGACGGAGCCCAGCGCCCGCGCGGCCTGGTCGAGCTGCTGCTGCCGGAAGGGGGCCTCGGAGACGAGGGAGACCGACTCCAGGTGCGGACGCCACTCGGACTCGCGGATGTCGAGCAGCTGCCGGGGCGTGACCTTCTGGGCACGGGCCGGAACGTCCTCCTGTTCGAAGGGCAGGGGAAGGGGCATGGACATGGCCGACTCCAGGGGGGTGTGTCGTTGGCACGGCGTAGGATCACCAATGTCATCAACATAGAGAGTGCGTGAAAACATTGTCAACCAGTATTTGGCTGTGGTGTACTGTCCTCAGTTCTGGAAGGGAGGGCCTCGATGGCGGAACACGCACACGTGACCGCGGCAGACATCGCGCGGATCGCGCGGGTGAGCCGAACCACGGTCAGTAACTGGCGCAGACGCCACAAGGACTTCCCGCAAGCGGTCGGGGGCACGGGCAACCGCTCGCTGTTCGACCGGGACGGGGTCGAGGAGTGGCTTCGACGCGGCGGGCGGCTTCCCGAGCGCGCGCCCCACGAGGACGTCTGGGAGCGGGTGCGCGCACTCGCCTCCGAGGGCGGCGGCCTGGAGGACACGGTCGCCGATGTCCAAGCCCTTCTGCTCGGCCTGGTCCGGGAGGGGGGAGATGAGGATTCCTTCGTCGTAGCGGCGCGGGAGCGCTTGGCCGTGAGCCAGGGGGGGAGCGGGCTGGCCGAGGAACTGCTGCGGTCGGCGCCCACCCAGGCCCTGGCCCGTGAACTCTCCGATCATGTGCATGACGCCTACCAGGACGCTCTGGGTGGCAAGGCCCACGTAACGCCTGGGCCACTGGCGGAGTTGATGGCCGACCTGGCCGGTGTGCGGGGCGCCGACGTACTCGATCCCGCGTGCGGCACCGGAACACTGCTCCGGGCCGCCTCGGCGCGGGGGGCCTCGGACCTGTCCGGCCAGGAGGTGCTCGTGTCCCTGGCGGCCCTGGCCCGCGCGCGCACGGCGATCGTGTCCGGCGACGTACCCGCGGAGATCGTGCCGGGCGACTCGCTGACCCACGACGGATTCCAGGGCCGCCGCTTCGACGCGGTGCTGTGCAACCCGCCCTTCAACCAGCGGGACTGGGGGGCGGAACAACTCGCCTACGACGAGCGCTGGGCCTACGGCGTGCCCCCCCGGGCCGAGTCCGAACTGGCCTGGATCCAGCACTGCCTGGCACACACCCGGCCCGGCGGCCGCGTGGTCGTGCTCATGCCCCCGGCCGCGGCCTCCCGCCCCTCGGGGCGGCGCATCCGCAGCGAACTGCTGCGCCGCGGGGCGCTGCGTGCGGTCATCGGCCTGCCCGTGGGCGCCGCGGCGCCGGTCCACGTGGCCCTGCAGCTGTGGGTGCTGTCCCCACCCGAGGCGGAGGCGGCGCCGACCCCCGTGGTGCTCTTCGTCGAAGCAGCCGCCGGCGCGGTCGCCGGTTCCGACGGGAGCGAGCGCCGCCCCGTCGAGTGGGAGAAGGTCAACCGGGCCGTCACCGACACCTGGCGCGGCTTCCTCAGGACCCCCGGGACGACGGCGGACGTCCCCGGCTTCTGCCGTGCCGTGCCGGCGATCGAGCTGTTGGACGACACCGTGGACCTGACCCCCGACCGCCACCTTCCCGTGGCCGCACCGCAGGCGGATCCCGCCGAGGCCCGCACGCGTGCCGGGAAGGTCCGGCGCAGGCTCCTCCTCGCCCTGGACAGCACCCGCTCGTCGGTTCCCGGAGAGGGATGGGGCGCCCAGGACGGGGAGCGGTGGCAGATGGTCACGATCGCCGACCTGGGCCGGTCCGGTGCCCTGGTCGTGTACCAGGCGGTGTCCTCACCCCTCGTCGAGCCCGACGAGGGGAACGGCCCGAGGGTACTGACACCGGGCGACGTCAACAGGAACGTTGCGCCGAGCAAGCGTCTGCCCGAGCCCGTGGATCCCGAGGAGACGGGCGACCGGACCATCCGGGCCGGCGACGTGATCGTCCCCGCCAACATGGCCAGGGGAAGGCACTCCCGGGTCAGGGTGGCCGCGGACACCGACGCCGGGGCCCTTCTGGGGCACCAGCTGTACCTGCTGCGCTCGGATCCCGCGCACGTCGACCCCTGGTTCCTGGCAGGGTTCCTCGAGGACGAGGACAACCTGCGCCGGGCGGGGCACGGGTCGACGGTCCTGCGCGTGGACTTCCGCCGACTGCGCGTCCCCCTGCTGCCGCTGGAGGACCAGCGGCGCTACGGCGCCGCGTTCCGCGAGCTCCACGAGTTCCGGACCGAACTCGACCGCGCCCGCGAGGCCGCGTCCGATCTGGGGGAGCGCCTCGCAGGCGGGCTCCGGTCCGGGCTTCTCGCGCCTCCCGCCCCTCTCCCGGGAGGGGCCGCGGACGCTCCCTGAACCCGCCAGACTGAGAATCCTCCACCCCACTACGACCCCTCAGCCGCACACCCCTTCGGAAGGACCCCCGGTGAATTCGAGTACCCACCAGGAGCTGGTGAGCTTCATCTGGTCGGTCGCGGACCTGCTCCGCGGCGACTACAGGCAGTCCGAGTACGGCAAGGTGATCCTGCCGTTCGTCGTGCTGCGCCGCCTGGACTGCGTCCTGGAGCCCACGAAGAAGCAGGTCCTGGAGGCACACGAGAAGTTCAAGGACAAGTCCGTCCACCACGAGTTCGTGCTCAGGGCCGCCGGTCACAGCTTCTACAACACCAGCCCGCTGACCTTCGAGCGCATCGCCGCCGACCCCTCCCAGGCGGCGAACAACCTCACCCACTTCATCAACGCCTTCTCCCACAACGCCCACGAGGTACTGGAGAAGTACGAGTTCGAGGGCCAGGTCCGCAAGCTGGACAACTCCGGTCTGCTCTACCAGGTGGTGGGCAGGTTCGCCGACCTGGACCTGTCACCGGACCGGGTCTCCAACGTGCAGATGGGCTATGTCTTCGAGGAGCTCCTCCGCAAGTTCTCGGAGATGTCCAACGAGACCGCGGGTGAGCACTTCACCCCCAGAGAGGTCATCAAGCTGATGGCCAACCTCCTCCTGGCCCCGGACGAGGACGCCCTGCGGGTCCCCGGCATCATCCGCCAGATCCTGGACCCGGCGTGCGGCACCGGCGGCATGCTCACCGAGATGCACGACCACATCAAGGCCCTCAACCCGGACGCCAAGGCGGTCGTGTTCGGCCAGGAGCTCAACCCCGAGTCGTGGGCGATCTCCCGTTCGGACCTGATGATCAAGGGCCAGGACCCCGAGCGCATCAAGTTCGGCAACTCCTTCAGCCACGACCGGCACAAGAGCCGCACGTTCGACTACATGCTCGCCAACCCGCCGTTCGGGGTGGAGTGGAAGAAGGTCAAGGACGACGTGGAGGCCGAGCACGAGCTCGGCTTCTCGGGCCGGTTCGGCGCCGGACTGCCGCGCATCAACGACGGGTCGCTGCTGTTCCTCCAGCACATGGTCTCCAAGATGAAGCCGGTCACCGTCGGCACCGACGGAGAGCGGAGCGGCGGCAGCCGCATCGCGATCGTCTTCAACGGGTCCCCGCTGTTCACCGGCGCCGCCGGGTCCGGCGAGTCCGAGATCCGCCGCTGGATCCTGGAGAACGACTGGCTGGAGGCCATCGTGGCCCTGCCCGACCAGCTGTTCTACAACACCGGCATCTCCACCTACTTCTGGATCCTCACCAACCGCAAGGACCGTGCCCACCGGGGTCGTGTGAAGCTGATCGACGCCCGCGAGCACTGGGTGAAGATGCGCAAGTCCCTGGGGGACAAGCGCAAGCAGATCAGCGACGAGCAGATCACCGAGCTGACGCAGCTGTACGCGGACGCGCACGGTGTCGCGGAGGACCCCGGGCACCCGCTGCACGGCAAGGTGAAGGTGTTCCGCAACGAGGACTTCGGCTACCGGCGCATCACCGTGGAGCGCCCGCTGAAGCTGCGCTTCGAGGTCACCGAGGAGATCCTGGACGGGTTGGCCGCCGCCCTGGACAAGGGAAAGACCACGGCCAAGTACGAGCAGCGCGCTGAGCTGATCGACGCAGTGCGGGCTCTGGAGGGCGGTGAACCGTGCTTCAAGCGGACCGAGTTCGCCGACCGAGTTCAGCAGGCGCTCGCCGAAGGCGGAGTGGACAAACCGCCGACGGCTGTGACCAAGGCCGTGTGGAGCGCGGTGTCGGTACGTGACCCCGAGGGCGAGGTGCAGCTGAAGAAGGGTCAGCCGGAGCCGGACGCGGATCTGCGCGATTTCGAGAACATCCCCTTGGATGCGGACATCGACGCCTACATGGAGCGCGAGGTCCTGCCGCACGTGCCCGATGCCTGGGTGGACCATACGAAGACGAAGATCGGCTACGAGATCCCCTTCACCCGGCACTTCTACGTGTACACGCCCCCACGGCCACTGGAGGAGATCGACGCGGAGTTGAAGGAGCTTGAGGCCGAGATCCAGCGACTCTTGGGAGAGGTGACGAAGTGACCCGGACATCACTTCCTCTGCGCAGGTTGTTCAAGATTTTTAATGGTGGTACGCCGACAGCTTCGGAAGAGAACTGGGGAGGTTCCATCCCATGGGCCACTCCTGTTGATCTTGCCAATGGTGCGATAGGTGTATCAGAAACGCAGCGAACTCTGACCCAAGTTGGTGTGAAAAGTAGTTCGTCTGTAGTTCCCAGAGGATCTATTCTTCTTTCGACCCGTGCTCCGATCGGCTACACGGCCATCGCCGAAATTCCTATTGCCTTCAATCAGGGGTGTCGTGCGCTCGTTCCGCTTGGTGAATCGGATGTGAGGTTTTTCAGGTACCAACTAGAGGCGCGCAAAAATGATCTTCGCGCAGCCGGAATGGGAACTACTTTCTCCGAACTGTCCTCTGGTGCTCTTGCGGATTTTGAGGTGGAATGTCCAAGTTTCTCTGAACAGCGGATCATTGCTGACTTTCTCGATATTGAGGTTTCTCGACTAGAAGCCCTTGTCTCCGCTTCTGAAAGAATCCGTGCACTCTTGAATGATAAGCGCGCGGAGTTGATTTACTCCGAGGCCTTGGGTTCTCGGGTCCGAGGTCGGCATAAAGATGTTGCTCTTGGGTGGGTCTCTGGGGTGCCTGAATCTTGGGAGGTGGTCCCACTTAAGTATATTGCCCGACTGGGGACCGGGCATACGCCAAGTAGAACAAATTCGAAATATTGGGAGAATTGCGATATTCCTTGGATTTCCCTGTTTGATGTTGGGAGGATGAGGGACCCTCGTCAGGAGGTCATAGGTAGTACCACTCAAATGATCAGCCAGTTGGGACTCGATGGTTCTTCCGCAGTCCTGCATCCGGCTGGAACGGTCGTCCTGTCGAGGACTGCCTCGGTGGGTTTTTCTACTATAATGGGCAAAGAAATGGCAGTGAGTCAACACTTTGTCACTTGGACGTGCGGCGATCGCATTAATCCTACTTATCTTCTTTATCTATTGAGGTCGATGAAGCAATATTTTGAGAGCGTTCAAGTTGGCACCACAAACGTGACCGTCTTCATGCCAGACCTTTATTCTATTCGCGTCCCCTTGCCGCCAATTCTTACGCAGGAAGAAATTGTCAATGAAATACAATCGCGAGTTGGAGAAATTGACCATTTGGCGTGTAAGGTGGATCGAAAAATTAGTCTATTGAAGGAGCGCAAGCATGCCCTGATCACTGCAGCTGTCACCGGTCAGATCGACGTCACTACCGCGCGAGGAGCCGACCTGTCATGAGCCCCGTGTACGACGAGAGAACTTTCGAGGACCACATCGTCGCCTCGATGACAGGGCGCGGCTGGACCCAGGGCGACAACTCCGGCTACCGTCGCGAACTCGGCCTGGATACCGCTCAGCTCTTCACCTTCCTCGGCGCAACCCAGATCGACACCTTCAACGAGCTCGTCGCGCGCTGTGGCGGCAGCCAGGACCAGGCGCAGGCCACCTTCGCCAAGACGCTCGCCAAGCGCGTCGACACCGAGGGAACCCTCCACGTCCTGCGTAAGGGCGCCACCGTCGAGGGCCTGAAGTTCGACCTCGCCTACTTCAAGCCCTCGCACACCATCGCCGAGGGCGCCCTCGACGACTACGAGCGCAACCGGCTCACTGTCACCCGCCAGCTCCGCTATGCCGCGAAGGACGACGACCAGGGCAACGCCCTGGACCTGGTGCTGTTCGTCAACGGGCTTCCCGTGGCCACCGCCGAGCTGAAGAACCCGCTCACCGGGCAGAATGTCAACCACGCCAAGCACCAGTACGCCCGCGACCGTGACCCGCGCGAACTCCTTTTCGCCAAACGCGCCCTCGTGCACTTCGCCGTCGACCCCGACCTGGTCTTCCTCACCACCAGGCTCGCCGGCAAGGACACCCGCTTCCTCCCCTTCAACACGGGCTCGAACGGAGCGGGCCGCACCGGCGGGGCGGGCAACCCCCTCCCGGCCTCCGACAGCTCTGGGTACCGCACCGCCTACCTGTGGGAGCAGGTCTGGGACGTCGACAACTGGATGGACCTGCTGGAGAGGTTCGTCCACGTCAAGCGGGACAAGGACGGCAAGGGCCGACGCCGCGACACCGTCGTCTTCCCCCGGTACCACCAGTGGCACGCCGTGCGCCGCATGGTCGACCACGCCTCCCGCCACGGGGCCGGGAACAACTACCTGGTCATGCACTCGGCCGGGTCGGGCAAGTCCAACACCATCGCCTGGCTCGCCCACCGGCTCTCCTCCCTGCACACCCCCGCCGACCGTGCTCTCATGGACCCGGCCGCCGCTGACGCGGGCCTGGAGCCCAACACCCCCGTCTTCGACAAGACCGTGATCATCACCGACCGGTCGGTCCTGGACAAGCAGCTCAAAGACACCGTCGGCGACTTCTCCCAGGTGGCCGGCCTCGTTCGCTGGGTCGGAGGCAAGGGCGGCTCCAAGTCCGCGCAGCTCGCCGAGGCACTGGCCACCTCCAGTGAGCGCATCGTCGTCGTCACTCTCCAGACCTTCCCGGCCCTGCTGGACTACCTGAAACGGGAACCCACCGAGATCCGTGGCGGGCGCTTCGCGATCGTCGTCGACGAGGCCCACTCCTCGCAGAGCGGCGAGGCAGCCAAGGACGTCAAGAAGGCTCTGCGCGAACTGGGCCTGGACACCGACGACGACGGTGAGGACACGGACGACGCCGAGAACACCGGAGGCACCGGCGCCACCAGTGTCCTGGGCCCCGAGTCCACCGAGGAGGCGCTCCTGAAGTCGGCCGCCTACCGGGGACGCAGCGCCAACCTGTCCTACTTCGCCTTCACCGCCACCCCCAAGCACAAGACCCTCAACCTGTTCGGGGTGCGCAACGAGGCCACCGGCGACTTCGAGCCCTTCCACACCTACTCGATGCGCCAGGCCATCGAGGAGGGGTTCATCCTCGACCCGTTGCGCAGCTACATCACCTACGCCACCCAGTACCGGCTGCTCAACGGCAACACCGAGGACTCCGAGGTCGACGCGGGCAAGGCCAAGTCGCAGCTGGCCAGGTTCGCCCTGCTGCACGACTCGACGCTCGCCCAGCACGCCGAGATCATCGTGGAGAACTTCAACGCCGTCACCCGCAAGCAGATGGGCGGACGGGCCAAGGCCATGGTGGTCACCAGCTCCCGTGCCGCGGCCCTGCGGATGTACCTCGCCGTGAAGAGCTACCTGGCGGACAGCGGCGCCCCCGACCCGGGGGCCCTGGTCGCCTTCTCCGGTTCCCTCACGCACCCCATATCAGGTGAGGACGTCACCGAGTCCTCCCTCAACGGCTTCCCCGAGGCGGAACTGCCCAAGCGCTTCGGCTACACCCGGGCCGACGACGCCAACGCGGCAGCGCGCGGCGCCCAGGAGTACCGGCTCCTCATCGTCGCCGACAAGTACCAGACCGGTTTCGACCAGCCGCTGCTCACCACCATGTTCGTGGAGAAGTCCCTCAAGGGCGTGGCCGCCGTGCAGACCCTGTCCCGGCTCAACCGCACACACCCGCTCAAGAGCCAAAGTGACCTGCGGGTCCTGGACTTCGCCAACGACGCGGAGGAGATCCGGCAGTCGTTCCTGCCCTACTACGAGCGAGCCGTCACCAGTGAGGCCGACCCGGACATCCTGCACACCATCCAGTACCGGGTCATGCACGACGTGGACGTCGTCCACGAACCCGACCTCCAGGGGTTCGCGGAGGCCTTCCACGGACTCGACGCCGGGATCGGGGACGAGGCGGTGCGCAACCACCCCGAACTCAACCGGTTCATCGCCTCGGCCGTGGACCGCTACGCCGCCCTCCTGGACAGCGAGGAGGAGGACGACCGCGACGGCGCCGACCGGTTCCGCGCGGACCTGAACGACTACGTCACCAAGTACGCGTTCCTCTCGCAGGTGATGCGCTACCCGGACGCCGCACTCGAACGCCTCTACCTGTACGGCCGGTTCCTGCTGCGCAGGCTGCCCGCCCGCACCGACGGCGGCGTCGACATCGGCGAGGTGGATCTCAGCCACCTGAAGATGTTCCGCACCGGCGAGCACGACCTCAAGCTCAGCCCCGAGGGAGACCAGGAGCTGCCCGGCTTCTCCGACGGCGCCGGCGGGGCCTACGACCCCAAGAAGGAGCTGCTGTCGGAGCTCATCGAGCTCTTCAACGAGCACTTCGGCCACGACCTCAACGAGGCCGACCGGCTCATGATGGAGGAGCGCTTCCAGACGGTCGTCGACAACCCCGACGTGGAGATGGCCGCCGTCCGCAACGACGAGGAGGCCTTCCGCCACGCCTTCGAGCCGGCGATGAAGGACGCCGTCATGGACCGCTACGAGAGCGGGGTGGAGTTCACCGAGCGCTACATCGGTGAGCCGGACTTCCAGAGCTCCATCAACCGGGCGATGAGCCGGGCCGCCTACCGGCTCCTGCGCCAGCGCAACGGCCTCAGCACTGTCTGAGCCACACTCCATCGGTCCGCTAAGACCTCGGCCCCGCCTGCTGACTCACAGCAGGCGGGGCCGAGTGTTCTTCGCTGTGCGTCAGAGCGGAGCGCCCTTAGCGGTGTCGAGGAAGGCCTGCCACTCCTCCGGTTTGAAGAAGAGGGCTCCGAGCTCGCGGTGCTTGGTGTCCCGGACCCCGGTGACCGGCCCCTCGGAGACCTCCACACATTCGCCTCGCTCAACGCTGTAGCTGGCTGTGTGCCATGGGGAAAAGGGAACCGACGTCGCCTCGGTGGCTTCGTGCTCAGTCATCAGGGCTTCTCCAGATCGTCCGCCAAGCGGCGAATGAAGTGTTGCGTGTCGTCCAACGGAAGGGCAGCGGCCTGCATGTACTCGAACCCGTGTTCATGGTCGGCCAGTTCGTGGCCACCCTCGAAGAAGTGTCCGCTCGGAGGGACATCGATGTAGCCCACGCGGTCGGTTTCGCCGAGATGCAGCAGGGTGTAGCCGCAGGATTGCGCCATGCCCTTGGACAGTAGCAGGACCTGAATGTCGATATTCGGCCGGTTGTTCAGCTCTATCAGATGCTGGAACTGGGTCCGCATCACCTCCGGGCCGCCGACGAGGCAGCGGAGCGCCGACTCGTCGATGACCGCCCAGATCCGCGGCGAGGCGTCGCGATCCAGGATGCTGGTGCAGCGTTCGATCCGGGCGGCAATACGCTTCTGGCGCTCTTCCGGATCTGTCAGGAGACCTCGGGACATCAGAGCCTCGATGTAGTCCGGGTGCTGGAGTAGGCCGGGGACAACTCCCATGGCGTACTGCTGGATCTTGGTGGCCTCGTTCTCCAGGCTGTAGAAGGCGTTGCCAGCCACGTCCTCGTGCTGGAACCACCAGGGCTTCTGCTTACGGGCCGCCTTGGCGATCTCCACCAGTTCTTCCCGGAGCGCGTCGCTCGCCCCGTACAGGCGGCAGAGCGCTGCCACAGCCTCCGTCGTAAGTCGGACGAACCGCCCGTTCTCGATTCTGTAGAGCTTGCTGGTGTCCCATCCCAGCTCGTTGGCGACCTGCTCCTGGGACAGCTTGGCCTGGGACCTGAGTCGCTTGAGCTGACTCACCAGGTAGTGCCTGCGTACGGGGGAGCCCTGGGCCACGGAGGCCTCCTTCGTTCGGTCGTCGTCACATCGGATGGCGGAGGCCCACATCATCGCATCGCATCAAAAAGGACATGTGTCAATAATGCAGGCCAGTTTAAATGCAGGCCTTGTAACTTGTAAGGCTGGTCTCTAGCTTAGGGGGTGGGGTGAGATCCCCGCATGGTTCTTCGGAAGAGGGCTTCCTGCCTCGGTGAACTCTGTGCGTAGCACGAGGCGGCGCGGGAAGAGCACCGGGGATCTTGCCAGGCCCTGGCGGGGTTCACTCACCGCCAGGATGGCCGCCTACTGAGGGCAGCTACATGAAAACGGGCTCTGGGGGCGATTGCAGCGCCTCCAGAGCCCAAGCCGACAACCACCCACAGCTTTGAAGAAGAAGGAGCCATCGACATGGCCATTGTGCCGCACCCCTGTGCGCTGATCCACACCCCGACCCCGCCCCTCGCGGAGCGTCGCTGGCCCTCCCGCGTCTACCCCGGTGAGCTCTCCCAGGCCTCCTGGGTCCGGGAGGACCTGTGCGCCGACCTGTTCCGCCTGCAGGGCCTGTGCCCGGATCTGGCCCACACGGTGGTGCTGTGCGCCAGCGAGATGTTCGCGAACGGGGTCGCCCACTCCCGTTCCGGCGAGGAGGGTGGCAGGGTCGTCCGGACCCTTTCCATGCCGACCGCAGCCACCCTGTACCTGGCGGTCGTCGACGACGGGGTTCGGGCCGGGGCTCCGTCCCTCCCGGAGATCCCGCGTCAGCGCACGGCGACCGAGTGGGAGGAGGCCGAGCGCGGCCGGGGGCTGCTGCTCATCGACTCCCTGGCCGCCCGGTGGGGGAGCCAGGCCGTGGTGGACTTCCCGTCCTTCGCGGGGGCGGGCACTGCGGTGTGGGCCGAGTTCACCCTCACCCCAGCTACCCCGACCGCCGCGACCGGGGCCGTGCGATGAGCGCCGAGCCGGTGTCCGCGGGAGTGCGAGCTGTGTTGGGGGCGCCCAGGGGCGGCCGCTTCTCGCGCCCTGGCCATTCGATGTCGCTTACCCGTGAGCAGCGCCTGCTGTCCCAGATGCAGGGCAACCCCCGGGTGGCGTACCGACAGGCTCACGGCGTTCTGCCCGCCTGGATGGAGATCCAGGCAGCCAGGTTGGCCGAACGCGACCCGCGGACTCCCGAGATCCCACGCAAGCCCTCGCCGCCACCACAGCGCTCGCCGGTGCCGGTGGTTCCCGGGCCCCGACCGGCTCCCGACGACGGGCCGCTCCCGCTGCCTCGTCCACAGCGTCCGCCGCTGCCGCGCCGCTCCCGGCGCCCGAACAGTCACCGCAAACCACGCCGCCCGGGTAGGACCGTCTGGCGCCTGGCCGGTTACACCCTGGCCGCCTTCGCGGGCGCACTGGCCCACCACCTCACCGCGGTCCTGTTCTGAGAACCCCGGCCCTCGTACACCGACGGCCCCTGGAAGTCCCGCGGTAGTGCGTCCATGACCACCTCACCGCAACGGCGCCCCTTCCAGACGCCTGCGCTGCGCATCGTGCCCACCTCCCGGAAACCCGCCTTCGCGTAGGCGTTGCGGCCCGCGGTGTTGGGCTCCAACACCTTGAGCCAGACCATCTCCAGGCCGATGACGTGGAAGGCGTAGTCCAGCGTCAACCGCGTCGCCGTGGTGCCCACACCGCGCCCCCGGGCCTCAGGAGCCACGACCAGGATGAACTCGGCGGTACGCACCTGGTGGTCGACGAGCAGGCTGGCCAGCCCGCACGGGGCCGGGTCGGTCCCGCGGACGTCGTAGACGGTGAACCGTGCCTGGTCGGGGGCTCCGCGCAGCTGGTGCTCCAACCCCTCGGCCCGGGACTCGGGGCTCTCGGGAACCTGCCGCCCGTACCCGAGCACGGCGCCGGGATCGCTCTCCCACCGCCAGTACTCCCGGGCCAGGTCGGCTCGCAGCGCCCCCAGGGCGATGCCCTCGGCCTCGGCCCACAGGACCGGTTCGGCGATGTCACTCATCAGGCTCCTCGAAAGGTGTGTAGTCGGTGATGTCGTCGGACTCGGCGACCGGTCGGCCGCCGACCTCGACCCAGGCGTGCAGCCGGACCGGATCGGTGGCCACCCCGTGCCGGAAGTCGGCGCGACAGCCCGCCCAGCGCAGGGCGACGGCGGTCGACGCGGCCTCCTCCCAACATGCCACGCGGAACGGCAGCAGACGGCCCACCCTCCTCACGGAGTACGCGACTCGGGTCGCCGCGGCATGGTCGGCGGTGCCCGCTGATCTCCGCCGTGCGAGGCGCCCGGTACGCGCGAACGCGCCTCCCCGGCCCCTCAGCCCGCAGCCCAGCACAAGGAGGAGCGCGAGGGCTCCGAGGGCGTACCAGCGCAGCGGAACCCGGGGGATCGGCGCGAGCGCGGCAGGGCTGTCCCGCGTGCCCCAGTTCGGAGAGGAGGCGACCCCCGGCCTGACCCTCGCCCATGCACGCGCCTCCTCCCCTCGGATGAGCACCCCCGCGTCCATCAGAGCGACAAGTGCCCGTTTCTGGGCCGGACACGGGGAGAGGGACGAGGTCGCGCCCCCTGTGCCGCGCAGTTGCGTGAGGACCAAGCCTGCTTCCTCGGAGAGCAGCAGAACAGAACCCTTCTCCGCGTCCAGGGCGACGCATGCGGAGGGGAAGCAGACCAACCGCAGGTGCGGGGCGGGGGAGAGCGACGGCGGAAGAGTCATCCCCCCGCCTCCTGCCGCACAGGGGTTCGCGTCCACCGGGGCGGGGGGTGAGCTTCGACCGCGCGCCCCCACACCTCGGCGGCGAGCACCGGCTCCAGCAGCCCCCACGGCGTGTCCCTGCCCGAGGCCGCCATGCGCAGCTCTTCGCGTACCGCCCGAGGGTCGATCAGGCCGTGGCCCGCCAACCAGCCGTCGAGAAGGGCCGACACCTCCGGCAGGTGCGCGCGCAACCCCAGGTGGTGGTCGGCGTCCGTGCCGCCCTTGGTGCGGCGCCGCGCGATCGCCTCGGGCAGGAGGTCGCTCATCGCCTCCGTCAGTTGCGGCTTGTAGCTCCAGGGCGATCCCCGGTCCCCGACGCGGAAGGCCAGGGCGGCCTCCAGCACGGCCCGGTCCAGGAACGGGGACTCCAGGCGGACGCCGAAGGACGCGGCGAACTGCGCGTCCGCGTGCGCGGTGCGTCCGATGCCGTGCAGCCCCAGCAGTTCCGCGTCGCCGCGCAACAGGCCCGCAGCTCCACGGTCGGGGCCCGACGCGGCCATGTCCCGGGCCTTCGGAGTGAGCCAGCGCGGGGAAGGCCCGCGCTCTCCCCGGGCCAGGCGTGACAGCAGGCGTAGCGGACTCCCGCGGTCGAGTTTGGCCCAGCCGTGCAGGTCCCGCAGAGCACGGAGCACACGTCCGCGCGCCGCCAGTCTGGGAACGAGGTCGGGAGACTGCATCAGCAGTGCGTCGCCTCCGTCACCGGTCATGTGGAGTGTGGATCCGGACGAGTGGATCCGCTCGTAGGCGAACACGTGCCGGGCACTGGTGATGGTGGCCGGAGCCGGTTCGTCGGTCGGCGGTACCCGCTCCAGGCCGCCGTAGGGGAGTTCCGCCTCGCCCAGGGGAAGCAGCACGTGGTTCACGTCGGGCCGCTCGCGCACGGCCTCGCGTGCGTGATCCAGGTCCCCGCCGTGGTTCCTGGAGGCGGGGTGGACCGTCCAGGCCGTGAGGGGTCGCTCTCCCGCGACCTGCTTCGAGGCCAGAAGGCACAGTGTGGTCGAGTCCAGGCCTCCACTCAGGTCGCAGGAGAGGTGCTCGGCCTGCGCGTGCCGTACCGCGACGGCCTCTCCCAGGGCTTTCCCGAACAGCCGCACGGCCTCCGCCCGCGGGACGCTCCCGGGCGGTGACCACCACCGGGCAACCGTGGCCCGCCCTCCTGCGCTCACGTCCAGGCGGTGCCCCGGAGGAACGCTGCGCACCCGCTGGAAAGCACTCTGCTCCATCCCGTGTGTTCCCGCCGGATCCATGAGCAGGCTCGACACCCATGCCAGGCCCACCCCGCCACCGATGGCACCCGCCAGGGCACGGCTGGAGGAGGCCCAGACCACCGCGCCCTCCAGTTCACAGAAGTAGAGGGGAAGCGCGTGTGCCGGATCGGCGAACACGGCAGCCCCTCCCGGGCGCGCGACAACGACCGCGTAGGCGCCCGGCCAGACGGGCGGACCGGAGCGCCGACCCGCCGACAGCCACGCCCGCAGACAGTCGGCGGACACCGTGTGGCTGCCGAGTACCGCTCCGCGCACCGGACCGGCCTCGGCGACGGTCACGGCGGACCCGGTGCCTGGCCCCACCCTCCACACCTCCCCGCAGGGAAGCGCCCAGGACCATGAGGGGGACGCGGGCCGCAGGGGGGAAGAACCGGTGGCCGCGACCACCCCGCCGAACCATTCCATGTCTCTCCTGTTCTCCGGGGCGGAGCACGGCCACCGGTCCCGCGTCGGCCTACCGGTACTTGTAGCGCTTGTCCTCGCTACCGCTCCTGCTGCTGGTTCCCTCGGTCAGTTCCACGGCGTCACCGATCTCGACGACGACAGAGTGGGTGGCTTCCGACTCGATCGCGTCTGTCGGTTGGGCGCGGTCCTGCGTTGCCGTTCGGTTCTGCATCGCTGTGCGCTCCTTCTCTCGTGCTGCCTGTGGAGCCACCAGTCTGTCCGTGCCTTCAGGGACGCCTCTACCGCACGAAGGACGCCTCGAAAGACGTCCCGGTGCGGTAGAAACGTCCCCATGCCCCCCAACGAACGGCTTCGAGTTCGCCTGGAACAGTCCGGACACACGGCGGCGTCCCTCGCCGCGCACGTGGGAACCGACCCCAAGACCGTGGCCCGCTGGATCAGCACCGGACGTGTGCCCCACCGCCGCAACGCCCACGCGGTGGCGCGCCTGCTCGGCGCGGACGCCGACGAACTCTGGCCCTCCCGGGAGCGGCCGAGCAGGAGCACGAGAGAAACAGACACGGACGAGGACCTGGTGGCCGTCCACCGCCAACGCTCCGACGTGCCGGTCGAACAGTGGCGGGGCATGTTCGCGGCTGCTGAGAGGTCGATCGACGTCCTGGTCTACGCTGCCGTGTTCCTCCACGAACAGATCCCCGACTGGAACGACCTGCTCAGAGCCAGGGCCGAAGCCGGTGTCCGTGTGCGCGTACTCATCGGGGACCCCGGGTGCGAGGCCGTGCGCGTGCGCGGTGAGGAGGAGAGCTTCGGCCACGGCATCCAGTCCCGATGCCACCTGGCCGCGATGCACTACCGGCCCCTGGCGGCAGCTCCGGGAGTCTCGGTGATGGTGCACTCCACGACGTTGTACAACTCGCTCTACCGGGCCGACGACCACATGTACGTCAACACCCACCTGTACGGGGTCAACGCCTACGGCAATCCGCTGCTGAGGCTCAGACGCACCGCTCCCAAGGGGCTCTTCGACGCCTATGCCGACAGTGTGGACGCCGTATGGCGCACAGCCCGCCCTCTCGAGGAGTGAACCAGCACATGACTCGTACCGAGTACTACGACGATCCGTCGGCTCCCGTTCCCAACAGCCTGGTGGTCGCTGCCGGCGCGGCCGTCGTCGACGACACCGGCCGCCTGTTGTTGCAACGACGGGTGGACAACGGTTTGTGGGCGATGCCGGGCGGGGCGATGGAGATGACCGAGAGTCTGCCCGAGGCCGCCGTCCGCGAGGTATGGGAGGAGACCGGCTACCGGGTGGAAGTGACCGGGCTGGTGGGCACCTACACCGACGCCAGGCACGTGATCGCCTACAGCGACGGGGAGGTGCGCCGCCAGTTCAACGTGTGTTTTCGTGCCAAGGTCGTCGGGGGAGAGCTGTCGATCAGCGACGAGTCCCACGAGGTGCGATGGTTCACACCCTCCGAACTGGTCGATCTGCCGATGCACCACACCCAGCGACTGCGAGTGGAGCACGCGCTGGGGCGCGGTGAACCGTACCCCGGGTAGACGACCGAACCGGTGCCGGTGCGGCCACCCCGGTGGCCACAGCCGGCGCCCTGGCGCACCACCCCGCAGCGGGCATGCTCTGAGCTCCGCCCCGGCGATCACCCCGCCCTCTCCCCGGCCGACCGCCCGCCACCGCCGACACGCCGTCGACGGGCCGCGCACGCCTCCGAGCACCGCCGCTGTCTTCCGGCCTGAGGGCGAGCGCCCCCCGGCCGACGGACAGCAGCGGCCGCACGCGCAGACACCCGGTGCGAGGGTCGGCGGGGTAGGACCTGCTCGCCGGCCAGGGGCCGGCCACACCCCACCAGCAACGAGCCGATCGCCCAGCGGAGGGGGCCGTCCCGCTCGGCGGTGACCGAAATCGGAGGTGTATGCGGCCCGGACCGCGTGCCACCGGCCATCACCCGCTTCCCGTTCGCCACCGACCGGTGGCCACGGACGGACCGGCGCCGCCGAGGGGCAGCCGGTGCCGCGGCGGCGCGCAGCCCGAAACCAGACTGTCCACAGCCGAGTCGGCCTCCGTGACGACGTCCAGGACGGTGACGCCTTGGGTCCGCCCAGTGGTGTGCTTCTGCCCGGCGGACCCTCGCCCTCCACAGGAGAGCACCAGTTCGGAGCCGCCTCCCTGGCCGCGGGGCCATACACGCCTACCATCGGCGTCGGCATGGAGTCACCCAACGGGTGATACCGCGTTCCACCACCACCGTGAACAGTGGGGACGGCCTGCCGCACCGGTAGGCCTTCGACCCCCCGGAGACCACGTGGCGCACAACCTCTCCTGCGCGAACGCCAAGAAGCCCGGATGTGCGTGCTCCGGCTGCGGCGGCAGCCTGCACGGCTGGCCCGGGCACCTCGACCTGGCGGACGGCTCCGCCGAGGAGCGCGCGAGCCGTCGCGAAGACGCCGTACAGGACTGGTACGTCGCCGTGGGATCCGACGAAGAGACCAGGTGCAAGCACCTGTCCGCCCCGACCCCGCAGATGCTCGGCCACGCCATCGACGCCGCCAGGGTCGACCTGGCCGAGTACCTTGCCGCGCACCCGTCCACCGCGGAGAGGATCAGGGAGTTCGGCGGCCTGCTCAACTCCCAGGCGTTCGGCAGGGTCAAGGCCGAGGCGGTTCGCCGCACCGCACGCCACCCCGAACTGGCACACGTCTCCGAGGCCCTGCCCGGCCACTTCTGGTGTTCCCTGTTGGCTGCTCTGGTGGGCGCCGCCGACAGGGTGGAACGGGTCGTCGACAAGATTCCGGCACAGGCCCGCGATCTGCTCGAAGAGGCGCCACCGCCGGACTGGGGCGGGGCCCAGGAACTGATCGCCGACACCGCCGTGGAAGCGGTGTGGGAGTGCGCCGCAGCGTTCCTCCTCCTCTGGCGGCCGGACGAACTCTTCCTGGTCATGCGGATACTCGCGGTCTTCATCTGCCCCGCTCCGGGCCGACACCCGGAAGTCGCCCGCCTGTGCCTGCTCTCCCTGGGCCGCGGCATCCTCCAGGACGCTGCCACCCACATGCTCCGGCAGAGCCTCACCCCGAGGTAGGCCGGTGTTCCAGCGGCCCGTCCGCACCACACGGCCCGATCAGAAGGGCTTCCTGCCCTCGGCCCAGGCCCTCTCCCAGTCCCCGGACACCCCGGTGGCCTCGAGCCCTCCGATGTCGGCCAGCCGCACCCAGATCCGCCTGTCTCCTGCCCCGCCCCGGTGGATCTGCCCCCCGTAAGGCGTGTGCTCGGACCACCACCGGCTCGTGCACTTGAGGATAAACTTCTTCCCGCCTCTCCTCTTCGCCTTTGCGGTCTCCCTCTCGCCCTCCTCTCCCCCACGTGCGCAGAAGGTCGTATGAACCGAGAAGAACGCCGGGATCTGGAAGCCCTCGTCACCAGGGTCGACGCCTGGATCACACAGGCCCGATCCATCCGGTCCCAGCGCGGCACGGCGAGCGACGTGGTGCAGGAATCAGTGGAGCACCTCCAACGCTCCACGCTCGCCCTCCACCGCGGGGGCAGGATCGCCTGGCAGGTCCTGCCCATCAACCCCGAGGCCGATGTCCGACTGGGAGACCTCCTGGCCTGGAGCAGGATGCCAAAGGCCACGAGTGAGGACACGCGCGTCCTGCGTTTCCTGGCCGAGGAGCTGCCCACACAGGTTCGGGCGGCGCGCTCTCTACTGGGGTTGCGGAGGTTCCTCTCATCGAACCGGAGGAAGGAGGGGGCTTTTGCGGCCGCCTCCCACCTCGCGGACTTCCGTGCCCTGTCCGAACGCGGCCAGTTGGCTCCGCGGCTGGAGGCGCTCGACGTCCCCTTCCTCCGGGGCGGGGTGGACGCTTCTCGCAGCCTGGGCCAGGGACTGATCCCCCTTGAGACGTACCTTCCGGAGCTGATAGGCCGTCCCTTCTTCCTCGACCAGCGTCGGGTCAAGGAACTGGACGTGGCAGTCAGCCGGATTCGGCGGGCCCGGGGCCAGGAGGCCTCCTACCGTGACGCCGCGCTGAAAGCCGGAAACGGCGTCCGTGAGGCGGAGGCCCGAAAGCTGCTCGCGGAGATGCCCCTGGACCGCTTGCGGGAGGCCACCCGTGATCGGCTGCGCACGGCCCCGTTGGCGAACGCGGGGGTCACAACCGTGCTCGACGTCCTGAACCTGGGCGGGCGCATCACGAGTCTGCCCGGTATCGGGGAGAAATCGGCTCCCCAGCTCCTGGGGGCGGCGCGGACGCTGTGGCAGACCACGTTCGACGAGACGCCCGCCCGGATCGACATCCGCGGGCGCACCGACGAAGCCACGGCACTCCTGCGGGCCCTGCGTGCCTGGGACGCCGCACGTAGCCTGGCCGGCGGTTCGGCCCTGCTGTCGCGGGCGGACGAACTGGCCCCCCTCGCCGACCGCGCCAGGTCCACCGGCGCCACGTCCATGGCCCTTTACCCCACCGTGCACGCCCCCGACCCCGACATGCTGCGCCAGGACATCAGAACCGTGTGCGACGGAGCCGCGCGTCTGTCCACGACCGCCCCCCGAGGGAGGGGCGGGGGAAACGTGTGGGACGACTTCGCGTCGCGTCCCGCGGACTACTTCTCCCTCCTGTCCGAACTCGGAATCAATCCCGAGGACGAGGCCAAGTCCACCGGGGGCCTGCCCGAGGAGATCGTCCGCGCCATCCGCGACCTCGGTCTGAAAACCGACCACCTCAAGGTCGCGTCCCTGCGCGGCTACCAGAGTTTCGCCGCACGCTTCGCCCTGGTCCGCCGCAAGGTCATCATCGGAGACGAGATGGGGTTGGGCAAGACCGTCGAGGCCCTCGCGGCCCTGGCACATCTGAGCGCGGTCGGGAAGAGCCACTTCCTGGTGATCTGTCCAGCGGCTGTGGTCACCAACTGGACGCGTGAGATCAGCGCCAAGTCCACGCTGATCGCCCACCGTGTGCACGGCCCCGAACGTGACCAGGCGATGCGTTCCTGGATCCGTCGGGGCGGGATCGCCGTGACCACCTTCGAGACGCTCGCCCGCTTCCAGGACCGGTTGTCCAACGTCCAGGACCTGGCGTGCGTGGTGGTCGACGAGGCCCACTACGTCAAGAACCCGGCTGCTCAACGCTCCCGCCGCACCGCGGAGCTGATCGAGCGCTCCCCGCGCGCGATTCTGCTGACCGGCACCCCGCTCGAGAACAGGATCGAGGAGTTCGCCAGCCTGGTGGGCTACTTGCAGCCCGGTCTCCTCGAAGACGTCGCGGAGCGGAACCCGCACCGGTTCCGCAGGCAAGTCGCCCCGGCCTACCTGCGACGCAACCAGGAGGACGTGCTCGACGAACTCCCGGAACTCGTCGAGGTCGACGAGTTCGTCCCTCTGACCGCCGCCGATCGGACCGCCTATCGGAAGGCGGTCGCCGAGGGGAACTTCTCGGCCATGCGCCGGTCCGCAATTGGGGAGGGACGCGGTTCCGGCAAGGTTCAGCGGCTGCTGGAGATCGTGGGGGAGGCCGAGGACAACGGCCGACGCGTGATCGTCTTCTCCCACTTCCTGGATGTTCTGGAGCAGGTGGCCGATGTGCTTCCCGGGGAGGTCATCGGGCCTCTGACCGGTTCCGTGCCCGCAGCGCGCAGGCAAGACATGGTGGACGACTTCTCCGCGGCCCGCGGCGGTGCCGTCCTGGTCTCCCAGATCCAGGCGGGCGGCGTGGGCCTCAACATCCAGGCGGCATCGGTGGTCGTCATCTGCGAGCCCCAGCTGAAGCCCACCGTCGAATGGCAGGCCGTCGCCCGCGCACACCGCATGGGCCAACTCGAATCCGTGCAGGTACACCGGCTCCTGAACGAAGAGGGAGTCGATCAGCGCATCCGGCAGATCCTGCAACGCAAGAAGGCCCTGTTCGACGACTTCGCCCGCCGGTCCGCGACCGCGGAGAGCGCCCCTGAGGCCTTCGACGTGTCCGAGGCGGAGCTCGCACGCGAGATCGTCGCCGAGGAACGCGAGCGCCTGCTCAGCGACCAGCAGGGGACGCCCGGGCCGCCCCCGAAGGAGCGCGCCGGTCCCTGACCCTCCCGTCGGCGCTGCCCTGCGACCGGCGTGTGCTCGTGCCTCCCGCGGGTCGACACAGAGTGCCTCGACAGGTGGCGGGTGTGCGCTACCGAGGGCGAGCACACCGGGCCGGGCGTTGCCGCGACGTTCCCCGGGCGAGGCAGACCACTCGATCGCCGGTGGCGCACCGCCGCGGTGGAGCTCGGCAGACGCTGCTGGACCAGGTGCCGCCGCGTCGGCACCCGTCATGCCCGGAGCCCGGCCCCTGACCGGGTGCCGTGCCTCCTACCCGTCCTCCCGCACCCCGCTGTCACGCAGACGGTTCGCCGGACCGCCCCGACCCGCCAGCTGCGGAGGAGCCCGTCAAGGGACAAAAGTCCTGGCTCATTCCCCGGCCAGGCCCCGTAGGATCGCCCCGCAGAGAAGAGGACCACGACCCGTGCGGGCCCGGGCCACCCCGCCGCCGCCCGTCCGCACCCGACCTAAGGGGCCCGGTGCACGCCACACCCGAGCGGATCGCCGACCGGTACGAACTCGTCAGCACCATCAGCACTGGTGGCATGGGGCGGGTGTGGCGCGGCTACGACACCGTCCTGGACCGCCCGGTCGCCGTCAAGGTGATCCGTCCCGACGCGGTCGCCGACCCCGAGAGGTACGACGAGTACGCGGACCGCTTCAAGCGAGAGGCCCGCGTCACCGCGCGGATCGAGCACCCCGGGGTGCCCGCCGTCTACGACGCCGCCGTCGACAAGGACCTGGGGTCGCTGTACCTGGTGATGCAGCTGGTGCGCGGGGTCTCCCTGGCCGACACCATCGCCGAGGCGGCGCCGCTGACGGTTCCCGCCGCGGCCTCGGTCGCCGCGCAGGTGTGCGCGGTGCTCTCCCAGGCCCATGCTGTGCCCGTGGTCCACCGGGACCTCAAGCCAGGCAACATCATGGTGGCCGACGACGGCACCGTGAAGGTCCTGGACTTCGGGATCGCCGCCGTGCTGCGCACCGACGTCACCCGCCTCACCCACACCGGAAGCATCCTGGGAACCTACGCCTACATGCCGCCGGAGCAGGTCCACGGCCTACCCGCCACCCCCGGCAGCGACCTGTACTCCCTGGGCTGCGTCCTGTACGAGCTGCTCACCCGCAGGACTGTCTTCTCCGGCGACTACAACCACTTCCAGTTGCAGGTCGCGCACGTGCAGGAGCAGCCCGTGCCGCCGTCCGAGCACGTCGCCGACCTGCCCGAGGACCTGGAGCGGCTCGTCCTGGAGCTGCTCGACAAGGACCCCGAGCACCGCCCGGCCTCCGCGCAGGACGTGTACGACCGACTCGTCCCCCACCTGCCCCAGCCCGACCCCTCGGCCCCGGACAGGCCCCTGGCGCCCGGAGCGCTGCCCGACCCCACCCGGCCCTACCGGCGGCCCATGGCACCCAGGCCCAAGGCCCCCGTCCCCGCCCCCACCAAGCCACTGCCGTCCACCCCCGGCGACACCGTCGCCCAGGCGTTCCCGGTGCCCGGGTTGGCCCCCGGAGAACTCGTCGAAGCAGACGAGCACGCCCAGGAACTACTGGCCGAGGGCCGCTTCGCGCAGGCCGTCGGTGTACTGGACGACGTCATCGACCCGGCTGCCGCAGCCCTGGGGGGCGAGTCCGCCCAGGTGGTGGAACTGCGCCTGTTGCGAGCCAACGCGCTGGCCATCAGCGGGGACGCGCGCCGAGCCCTACCGGAGTTCACCGCCCTGGCCGACATTCTCGAACGCCGGGCGGGACACGACGACGAGCGCGCCCTCATCTGCCGCCAGCAGGCCGCGTACTGCATGGCCCAGCTGGGCGAGACCACCCGCGCCCTGAGAGCGGCTGAGGATGTTTTCGACCGGTTCCGCCGGGTCAGCGGGGAACGCTCCGAAGACGCCCTCGACCTGCGCCGTGAGATAGCCATGTGGCGGTTGAGGTCGGGAGAGACCGAACACGCGGCGCGCGAGCTGCACGAACTGTACGCTGACCTGCGCGCGGAGTACGGCCCCGGCGCCCCAGAGGCCATCCAGGTGGCCGAGATCCTGAACCGGTTGCGCCGCGGCCGCGACGCCCGCTGACACACCCTCTCAGATCGACGACAACCCCCTCCGGTTGCAGAAGGAGTCCCTTCCCCATGCCACAGCTCGCCCTGGGAAAACAGTTCTTCGAGAGCGGTGAGTACGACGAACTCCCTCCGGTCGCCCGCAAGAACATTCGGATCGCGATGGAGAAGTTCCGCAACTTCACCTCGGGTGAGCTCAAGGCCGATCGAGGACTCAACTTCAAACCGCCCCAGGGGCGCCGCAGCCGCAACATCTTCACCTTCAAGGTCGACAACTTCTACCGGGGTGTGGTCCTGGCACCGGAGAAGGGCGACAGCTACCTGCTGTTGAAGGTCATGGCACACGACCCCGCCTATGACTGGGCCAACAAGCAGGACGCCGGAGTCAACCGGCTCACGGGTGCGGTGGAGATCTGGGACGCGGACGGGTTGGAGCGCCTGACCCCCGATCTGGAGGAGCGCGCGGCCCCGACCGCACCCGAACAACGGCTCTTCGCCCAGGTCTCCGACGGGGACCTGGCCACCCTGGGCATCGACGACAGGGTCCTGCGTGCCGCGCGCACTGTCGTGGACTCCGATCAGCTCGCGACGCTGGTGCCGTTCCTGCCCGAGGACCAGTGCGAGGTGCTCCAGTACCTCGCCGCCCAGTTCTCCGTGGAGGAGATCTGGCGCGAGGTCGTGGCCCACCGGCCCGTCGGCGCGGTCAAGAACGACCTGGACACCGCCATCCGCAACACCCCGACCCGGGTCAAGCTCGTCTCCGGCCTGGACGAGCTGGAGGAGATCCTCTCCCAGCCCTTCGCCTCCTGGCGGACCTTCCTGCACCCCGCACAGCGCAAGGTCGCCTACAAGGCCAGCTATCCCGGCAGCTACCAGGTCACCGGAGGCCCAGGCACCGGCAAGACCGTGGTGGCCATGCACCGGATCCGACACCTGCTCTCCTACCTGCGCCCGGACGAGCGGGTACTGCTGACCACCTTCACCAACACCCTGGCCTCTGCGCTGCGTGCGGGTATCGGCCAGCTGGTGGAGGACCCGGCCCGTTTGGACCGGTTGGACGTCACCACGGTCAACACCCAGGCCAGCGAGGTGCTCACCGAGGCAGCCGCGGGCACCAAGCCGTCCTACGTCAACGACAGCCAGGAGCTGGAGCGCTGGCGCGACCTCGTGGCAAGGCTCGACCTGCCATGGACCGCGGAGTTCCTGGCCCAGGAGTACCGCCACGTCGTCCTCGCCCAGCGTTTGGACAACCTGGAGGACTACCGAACCGCCACCCGGCGCGGGCGCGGCCACCCGCTGAACGACGGCCAGCGCGCCCGAGTGTGGGAGGCGGTGACCGCGTTCACCGACGAGATGACAGCCGACGGGGTGCGCACCCAGCTACAGGCATGTGACGAGGCAGCACGCATCCTGGAGGAGAAAGGGCCCAGGTACCGTCATGTGGTGGTGGACGAGGCCCAGGACCTGCACCCTGCCCAATGGCGGCTACTGCGAGCCCTCGTCGCCCCGCGCCCGGACGACCTCTTCATCGCGGGTGATCCCCATCAGCGCATCTACGACGCCAGGGTCTCCCTCAAGACGCTCGGCGTGAACGTGGTGGGCCGCTCGCAGCGGTTGCGCCGCAACTACCGCAGTACCCAGCAGATCCTCACCTGGGCCAGCCCGCTGCTGGCGGGGGAGAAGGTCGAGGCCCTCGCAGACGGGGGTACCGAGTCCCTTGCCGGCTACCGTTCGGCGCTCCAGGGGCCCAGGCCCACCACGCACGCCGCCGACGAGACGGGCGGCGAGCTCGATGCGCTCGTGGACAGGGTGCGCGAGTGGATCGACGCGGGGATCGAACCCGCCTCGATCGCTGTCGCCGCGCGGTTCAACTGGGTGGCGAAGAAGGCCGTCAACGCGCTCACCGGGGCCGGGATCGACGCGCGGGCGCTGCGCACGGCCGGTGAGAAGGAATCCGGAGTGCGTGTGGGGACGATGCACTCGCTCAAGGGGCTGGAGTTTCGCTGTGTCGCCGCCATCGGCGTCAACGACGGGGCGCTGCCCTTCACGAAGGCGGTCACACCCGAGGAGGTGGACCCCCTGCAGCACCGGACCGACCTGATTGCCGAGCGGTGCCTGCTCTTCGTTGCCTGTACCCGGGCGCGCGACCACCTGTACGTGTCGTGGACGGGGAAGCCGAGCCCCTTCCTGGCAGAGGCGGGCATCGCCTGACGTTGATCGAAGGGCGCACACGAGAGAGAGGCGAACAGACGTTTCCGAAGCACTCCGTTGGGCTGGAGATGACGCATTAGACCAGTTCGCAGGGGTCGCGGTACGCTTAAATTGCTCTCTGTCGAGCAGTTGTGATCGAGGTGCGCCATGGACGACGGGACGACGGCGGCACCAACCGCCGCGATCGACCTGAGGTCTCGCGTGAAGGGACCCGTGACCGCCCCCGGGGACGAGGGCTACGACGCCGCCCGCAGTGTGTGGAACGGGATCATCGACAAGTATCCCGCCGCGGTGGTGCGGGTGGCGGACGAGAACGACATCGCCGCGGTGATCGCCTACGCGCGTGACCACGACCTCCCACTCGCCGTGCGGGGCGGTGGCCACGGGGTCTCCGGGAACGGCACGGTCGACCGCGGCGTCGTCGTGGACCTGGGTGATATGAGAGCCGTGGAGGTCGACGACGCGCAGACCGTCCGGGTCGGCGGCGGTGCCACACTCGGCGACGTCGACACCGCCACGGCCCCACACGGTCTCGCGGTGCCCCTCGGTGTCGTCTCGCGGACCGGTGTCGGCGGCCTGACGCTCGGCGGCGGCATCGGCTGGCTCACCCGCTCCCACGGTCTCTCGGCTGACAACCTTCTGGCCGCGGACCTGGTGACGGCCACGGGTGAGCGGGTCCGCGCGAGCGACACCGAGAACCCCGACCTGTTGTGGGGCCTGCGGGGAGGCGGCGGCAACTTCGGCGTGGTCACGCAGTTCACCTTTCGGGTCCACCGCCTGCCGGCGGAACTCTGCGCGGTGAACTTCGTCTACGCGGAACCGCGGTGGCCGGAGGCGGTGCGTGCGTGGGAGGAGTGGACCCGCGACCTGCCGGACCCGATGCAGTCGATCATGACGTTCATCGTTCCGCCCGCAGTGCTGGAGGCCGGCGACGAGCCGCTGCTCATACTCTCCGCGTTCTGGTCCGACCCCGACGACCGCGCCACCGGTGAACGGCTCCTGGAGGACCTGCGACGCGCCGTCCCACCCGACGTGGAGATGCCCCAGACCGACTGGACGGCCTGGCAGTCGGCGTTCGACGTGCTGGGACGCAAGGGACTGCGCGGCTACTGGAAGAACACCTCGTTCGACACCCTGGACGACGCGGTGCTCGAGGTCCTGCTGCAGCGGGCGCGCGAGCAGCGCTGGGTGGGGACGGGTATCGACGTTCACCACATGGGCGGGGCGTTCGCCCGCGTCCCCGAGGACGCGACGCCGTTCCCGGTACGCACCTCGCGCTTCTGGCTCAACGTCTACGGGGCCTGGCCCGATCCCGCCGACGACGCGGCCCGCACCGCCTGGGTGCGCGGCTTCGCCCACGACATGGAACCGTTCTCCTCGGGCGGGCTGTACGTGAACTTCCTCGGCCGCGAGGAGGGGACCGACCGGCACGAGGCGGCGCGGGCCGTCTACGGATCCGAGAAGCTCGACCGGCTCGTCGCGCTCAAGCGGCGGTACGACCCGCAGAACCTCTTCCACCTGAACCACAACATCCCGGTGGAGTGACCAGGGCCCGGCCCTCGTCATCAGGGGAGGCCCGGTCCGCAGCGTCAACAGGCCGAGGAAGGGCTGACGACACGCTCCTCCTGATGGCCCCCGTGTGGTGTGTGCTCGGAGGCGTCGTGACCCGGCGACCCGGCTTCGTGCGAGCTCCGACCGGGATCCGGACGAGAGAGCCCGCGTACTCCGAGTCGTCGTCACATCCGCCCGTCTCCTACTCGCCCTTCCTTCACCCGGCGGCGGCATCCTTCACGTACTTCCGCAGCCCCTGCGGGGGGAGGGGAACGCCGGTTTCGCTCTCTCCGACGTCGGATCCGGCTGCGGTCGGGACTCCGGACCACCTGGGCTGATCGCTCCGCGGACGGAGGATCGTGCACCGCGCGGCCCCCAAGGACGTGAAGCCGTCCAAGCGCCTGAGACGGCACCTTCGGCAGATCGAGCGCGCCATGCCTGGCTGCAGGGACGCCGCCGCTACGACACAAGGCCGACCACTTGTCGATCTGGTCCGGTATCGCATGGAAACTGATCCATTTCCACAGAATTACCGAATGAGATGATCTCTGGATCTCGATACTGTGGGCCGGGATCGAAGGGTTCCAGGGATCCCCCTTTCTCCCTTGGGAGGCACAAGTGAGCTTTTTGCCCGACCGTGTTCCGAGTGAATCGCATGACCGGAGGCCCGTACACCGGCACAATCCACAGAACCACGTGGTTCAGCGGTACGAACCGAATGTGCACGCCCCCGGTGAGATGAGCTTCGTCTCCGGGGCCGGCCGCGACGAACAATGGATGCGGATGCCCGAGGCCGCGCGCGAGCGGATGTGGCGGTATGCCGGGGCGAACCCCCTTGTGTGGTGGTCCTCCGCCGAAGCCGGGCGGCGTCCGAGAGCCGTTCTGTTCGGTGATCAGGCCCTGTGCTTCGCCGACCCGCGGTTGAACACCGACCACAGACCGGTGTACTCGATATCCGTCTACCACGTGGACCCCGCTTCGCTGCACCGGACGGAAGTGCGACACCGGCCCAGACCGCACGGTCGGCTCGGCCGGGTGAGAGTCAACGACTCGACGCGGACGGCGGGCCCTCCGGACGCACGCCGCGAGGCCTCCTCGATCCAGTCGCACGTCCTGGAGGTGCTCGGCCATCTGCCTCCGCAGGCCCAGGAGTTCCTGCAGTTTCCGTTCGCCTCCGGGCAGGAGATCCTGCGGCAGGACTACCATTACTTCGGAGAGTCCGGAGGTGACCTGAGTGTCTTCTGCCTGGTCCTCGCGGGCCCACGGGACATCACCGCCGTCGACGGCACCCGTACCATCCCGGTCGGCCACACCGAAGCCGACGCCCACTGGGACCTGCGGTGCTACCGGGCCAAGGTGGTCAAGCGGAGAGGCCGCTGAGAGCTCGTGTCTTCGAGGGGATCATCCCCTGGCACACGTCCGCCCGAAAGCCGTGCGCATCGAGGCGGACGGCACCCTCCAAGTACGCGTCGATGACGCACAGAGCTGTTGCGGCACAGCCTCGGCCCTGCATCCAGCCTCCTCGCCGGTCGAGTCCTCTACCACCCCTCACCGCGAACCTGCAGTCGGTCCCGAGCATCGCAGGCCGCTATGGCTCAGGGGACCGGCGCAACCGGCAGTGCAACTGCCCCGGCAGCCGCCCCACCCCGGTGTGCCCGACTTCGCGGCCCTTCGCCCCCACCGGGCAGAAGGCCAGGTCCGGGCATGGGGCCGCCCCGGGAAACCGCTCATCCTTGGGAGCCTGACACGCGGGGTTTGGTACTGAATATGGTCTGATGGGGTCAGATATCTTTTTCAGGTGCACTGGACCAGGTGAAGGGGTGTCCGGGGTGGACGTCCTCCGTAGGAACAACGTGACGATCACCGGGGCGGACGAGGGACCCACGGTGGTCCTCGCCCACGGGTTCGGCTGCGACCAGAACATGTGGCGCCTGGTCGTGCCGGCCCTCGCCGAGCGGTACAGGGTGGTGCTCTTCGACTACGTCGGCTCCGGCGGGTCGGACCTGTCCTCCTGGAGCGAGGAGAGGTACTCCTCGTTGGAGGGGTACGCCCAGGACGTGGTGGAGGTGTGCCGGGCACTGGGCCTTGAAGGAGCCGTGTTCGTGGGCCACTCGGTCAGCGCCATGGTCGGTGTCCTCGCAGCCCGGGCGGTGCCGGAGCGCATCGGGGCCCTGGTGATGGTGACCCCCTCGCCCCGCTACATCGACGACGCGGGCTACCGCGGGGGCTTCACCACCCAGGACATCCACGAACTGCTGGCCTCGCTGGAGTCCAACTACCTGGGCTGGTCCTCGGCCATGGCGCCGATGATCATGGGCAACCCCGATCGGCCCGAGCTGGGACAGGAGTTGACCGACAGCTTCTGCGCCACCGACCCCGACATCGCCCGGGTCTTCGCCCGCACCACCTTCCTGTCCGACAACCGCGCGGACCTGAAGAGCGTGGACGTCCCGACCCTCGTCCTGGAGTGCTCCCAGGACCTCATCGCCCCCCGCGGGGTCGGCGCCTTCGTCCACGAGTCGATCCCCTCTTCCCGGCTGGTCACGCTGGACGCCACCGGCCACTGCCCGCAGCTGAGCGCACCGCAGGCCACCGCGGAGGCGGTGCTGGACTTCCTGGACACCCTCTGGCGCAGAGCGCGGAGGAACTCTACGATTTCGCGCCCTGCGGGTACCTGTCGACGCTCATGGACGGCACGATCGTCCGGATCAACGCCACACTGCTGCAGTGGCTCGGCCTGGAGCGCGACGCCGTGGTGGACCGTATGCGCTTCAGCGACCTCCTCACCGTGGGCGGCAGGCTCTACCACGAGACGCACTTCTCGCCGCTGCTGTACATGCGGGGCCAGGTCAGCGGTATCGCCCTGGAGATGAGGGCGGCCGAGGGCACCCGTCTCCCCGTGCTGGTCTCCTCCGCCGTCAAGCACGACAGCGGGGGCGAGCCGCTGCTGATCAACACCAACGTCTTCGACGCCACCGAACGACGCGCCTACGAGGAAGAACTGCTGCACCGCCGCAAGGAGGCCGAACGGGCCCGTATCGAGGCCGAGCGGGCGCGTCAGCAGGCCGATACCGACCGGGCCCGCCTGCGGGAGACGCTCGCCGTCCTGCAAAGGGCGCTCCTGCCCGGCAAGCTGCCCACCGTGCCGGGCATGGAAGCGGCCTCCTACTACTACCCGGCCTCTCCCCACCAGTTGAGCGGTGACTTCTACGACCTCGTCCGCCTGGACGAAACGCGCTGGGCGTTCTTCCTCGGCGACGTGCGCGGCAAGGGCCCCGAGGCCGCGACCCTGACCGCCAGGGCGCGGTACGCCCTGCGCGCCGCCGCCCTGCACGCCTCCGATCCCGCCGAGGCCCTGCGTACGCTGAACACCGTCCTCGTGGAGGGCCAGGCCCTCGACGAGGAGCCCCGGCACTGCACCGTCGTCTTCGGCCTCCTCGAACCCGGCGGCGACGGCGGACCCGCCCGGGTCCGGCTGGCCTCGGGAGGCCATCCACCGGCCATGGTCCTGCGCGCCGACGGCCGGGTCGACCTTCTGACCACCCTCGGAGGGATGCTCGTCGGCGTACTGCCCGGGGCCGACTTCGTCTCGGCCGAGACCACCCTGGCCCCCGGTGACACCCTCCTGCTCTACACCGACGGCCTGACGGAGGCCCGCACGGGTCCCCGGCGCGACACCCTCTACGGCGAGGAGGCCCTTCTCGCCTTCGTCGCGGACCACGCTCCTTCCAGCCCTACCAAGGCGATCACGGTTCTGAGCGATCTGCTGAGGAGCTTCGGTGACGGCCTCGACGACGACACCGCGCTCCTCGCGCTCGGTGTTCCCGCATCCCGTGCGTCTGCCGGGAGGGCGGACACCGCATGAGCCCTCGCCGACCACGCCCGTAGCACGCCAGCACCAGGGGGCTTGGTCGCCGGCGGGCGCGCCGCCGCCCGGGCCGTCCGGTCCCGGCTGCGCCGGTGACCGTGCCGGATACTGGTGTCCATGGCGATCATCCACAGGGCTACCCTCACACCGAGCAAACCGACCCTGATCGGGGCCTGGCTGGACACCCGGCCGTGGGCGGGTCGGGGGCCCGACGAGGTGCTGGGCGCGTACCGGTTCGACGATCCGGACGGAGAGGTCGGAGTGGAGGCGTTCCTGGTCCGCCGCGGGAACCGTCTGCTCCACGTGCCGCTGACCTACCGCGCCGCACCCCTCGCCGGACACGAGAGCCATCTCGTCGCGACCCTGGAACACTCCGTCCTCGGACCACGCTGGGTCTACGACGGTGCCGTGGACGAGGTGGCGGTCGCGTGTTTCCGGCGGGCTCTGGAAGGCGAGCAGGAACAGGCGGAGCTGGAGATCTGGGAGGACGGCCGCGTCGTGGGGCACAGGCCGCAGCAGGTTCTGGTCACCAGGGAATCCGGCGAGGAGAAGGCCGGTGACGGCCCGGCTCAGGGCGGGCAGGTGCTGATCCCACATGTGCTGGACGCCGAGCCCGAGGGAAGGTCACGGCTCCGCGCCAGGTGCGGAAACCTGCGGATGGTGGTCGCGGCACTGATCTGACTCCAGGCCTTCCGGCCCTCGGTATCCGCCGTGCGGTCCCTCGGATCCCGCGGCGGATCGCGGATGACGCGGGCGGCTCCGGGAGACCCCGAACCCACCCCTCGGCGGAACGCGACTCGTCCGCCCGTCTCCTGCCGCCCCGGCTCGCCGGGTTCGCCGCGGACAACGTCCACGGACTGCTCGCCCTGATCTACCAGGACGAACGGGGGAGCGGAGCACTGTGAGTCGCCGGCCTCGGCCGTTCCGTCCTCCCGCCCCGGGCGGAGCACCCGAGCGCAACCCGCAGACGCCTCCCGCGAACCGGATCGGACGTCGCAGACTACCGGGACCGTTCTCTCCCCGCCGCTCGGGCGGGGAGAGAACGGTCCCTGCGGCTCAGGCCGGGGAGGGTTCCAGGCCCAGTTCCCCGGTCAGGAACCGGCGCAGGTGGGCGCGGGCCTGCTCGATGCTCAGCGGCGGGGCGCCGCGCAGGCGGCGCAGGGCCAGACCGTCGACCAGGGCGTTGAAGCGGGTCGTGGTCTCGGCGACGTCGGGGCAGCGGAACTCCCCCCGGTCGCGGCCACGGGCGATCAGCTCGGCGACCCGGTCCGACCACTCCTCGTACCGGCGGTGCTGGCGCGAGTCCGGTTCCAGGCTGGCGTCGGCCGCCCAGTTGTCGAACCACAGCCGCCAGTGCCGGTCGGTCTCCGCGCTGAACACGCCCTCGATGAGCGTGGTCATCCCCTCCGCGGCGGTGGGGCAGGCCAGCATCCGCTCGCCGAGCGGGCGGTAGTAGGCGTCGATCTCGATCGACACCGCCTCGCTGAGGATCTCCCGCACACCGCCGAAGTGGTACGTGATCGTGCCGACGGACACCCCCGCCGCGCGGGCGATGTCGCGCACGCCCACCCGGCTCGCCCCGTGCTCGATCACCAGCGGTACCACCGCCTCCAGGATGAGCCGCCGCCGCACCTCGGTGGGTTGGCGGGTCCGCTTGTCCGGCGCGACCGCGCGGCGCCGGGCCCCCGCCGTCCCGGTGGCCGGCGCCCCCTCGTCCGGGCCGGTCATCCCGCGGTCCTGGGGATCTCGCGCTGCCAGCGCCGGGTGGCGACGACCTCGCCGCCGGAGCGGGCCTCCACCGTGCTGTGCACGACGAAGTGGTCCGCGGTGGCGGTCAGCTCGCTCGACGTCCGCACGGAAACGTCCCAGTCCTCCCGGCGCATGGTGATCTCCCACTCGGATCCTGCCATGGCCGACAACGGGTCGTCGACCCGGATCCGGTACCGTTCCCGCGCCTTCTCCGTGTACACGAGCCCGTTCGGGTAGGTGCGCGACCCCCCGTAGTTGGGGTCGACGTCGAGCACCCACTCGCCGGTCCCGACATCGTGCGACACCAGGCGTTCCGGCCGGGCCTCCGACGCGCCCAGTTCCACCGCCAGCGGCGGCGCCTGCTCCGGCTCCTCGAACTCCACCGGCGCACGCCCCTCGTCCGTGCCCGCGGGCCGCACCGGGAGCAGCAGCGCGCTCCGGTCGGGCCACATGGTCAGGGCCGGGTCGTCGGGCTGCGGCCACACCCAGGGCCAGTACGCGGTCGACACCGCCACGCGGATCCGGTGCCCGGCGGGGAACGCGTACCCCGTCCCGGTGAGCTCCACCTCCACGTCCTCGGGGTTTCCGGGCTCCCACGGCACCGACCGGTCCCGGCAGTACCGGCTGCCCAGGTTCAGCACGCCACGGGTGACGAGGGTCGAGGCCCCGTCGGGGGCCACGTCGCACACGCGCACGATCACCGTGCCCCTGGGCCTGTCGGCGTCCAGGCGCAGGCGGACCCGCGCCCGGCCCAGGACCTCGACGCGTTCGGCCAGCGGCTCGCCGTCGAAGCACGTCGACCGGCCGTCCTCCTCCCGCTGGTCGGGTGGCAGGTCGGTGGCGTTGCCGTAGGGGAAGAAGCGGCCCGCGTCGACGCCCGTGTGCTGGGGGCTGTGCACCGTCACCGGCGCGTCGCCCGCCGCGCCGAGGGCCTGTTCGGACCAGCGGGTCGCCGGGGAGGGCCAGGCGTCGTCGGTGGCCCAGCGGCCGGGCCGCTCCGTGTAGGCGGTCGCGGGAGGCACCGGATCCTGGATCCACGACCTGAGCCGCGGGGTGTCCATGGCGCCGTTGTCCGCGTCCTTGAGCCAGTGGTCCCACCAGCGCAGGGTCTCCTGGAGGAAGCCGATGTGCGGGCCGGGCGGCCGTGCGATGTCGGGGTACTGGTGTGCCCAGGGCCCCAGCAGCCCGCGCACCGGGCCGGGCAGGTGCTCCACCAGCCGCAGCACGGTGTCCCGGTAGGGGTCGGCCCAGCCGCCGACGGCCAGTACCGCGGCGTCGATCGCCGAGTAGTCCTCGCACACGCTGCCGTGCCGCCAGTACTCGTCCCGGGTCTGGTGGTCCAGCCAGGTGTGGACGAACGGCTCCAGCGCGTCGAGGCGCTCCTTCCACATCGGCAGCCACGCGTCGCCGACCGTGATCGGGTCCGGAGGCCGGGCCGTGAACGCCAGCATCGTGCCGGACCAGCCGACCATGTCGATGCCCAGCACCGAGCCGCCGATGTAGTGCACGTCGTTGTCGTAGCGGTCGTCGGCCGAGCACACCGTGACGATCGCCTTGAGCGGCTCCGGGCGCCGGGCGGCGATCTGGAGCGAGTTGAACCCGCCCCAGGAGATGCCGAACATCCCCACCCGGCCGGTGCACCAGGGCTGTGCGGCCAGCCACTCCACGACCGCGACCCCGTCGGCGGTCTCCTGCTCGGCGTACTCGTCGAGCATCACGCCCTCGGAGTCCCCGGACCCCCGCAGGTCCACCCGCACCGACGCGTACCCGTGGCCCGCGTAGTACGGGTGGCGCTGGGCGTCGCGCGGCGACGTCCAGTCGCCCTTGCGGTAGGGCAGGTACTCCAGCAGCGCCGGGACGGGGTCCGCCAGGGCGTCCGCCGGCAGCCACACGCGCGCGTGCAGCCGCGTGCCGTCGGCCATCGGGATCCAGTCCTCGCGGACCTCGACCTCGCGCGCGAAGTCCTCTCGGTAGCGCATGCTCCCCCGTTCGTCTCTCGTGTGGGCCCGTGCGTGACGGGACCGTTCGTGTGCCAGGAACCGTGTGTCAGGACCCGCGTTTCAGGAGCGCGGGTCGGAGCCGTCGGCGTCCCACCGGCGGATCCGGTGGCCGCCGCCCAGGTCGATCCACTCCGGGTCGGGAACCTCCGCCAGGTCCTCGGGCGGGGCGGCAGTGACCCCGGTCGGCGCGGAGGCCCGCGCGGTCGCGCCGCCGCCCTCCCCGACCGGCCGCGGTTCCAGGACCGCGTCCAGCAGCCGCCGGGTGTAGGGGTGGTTGGGGCCGGAGAAGACCGCTGCGACCGGGCCCTCCTCCACGACCAGTCCGTCCCGCATCACCGCGACCCGGTCGGCGATCCCGCGCACCACCGCCAGGTCGTGGCTGATGAAGACGAGCGCCAGGTCCCGCTCGGTGCGCAGGTCGTCCAGCAGGGCGAGCACGGCCGCCTGGACCGACACGTCGAGCGCCGTGGTGACCTCGTCGGCGACCACCACGCGCGGGTCCCCGGCCAGGGCGCGGGCGATGCCGACCCGCTGGCGCTGCCCGCCGGAGAGCTGCCCGGGCAGCCGGTCCGACAGCGCCGGGTCCAGGGCGACGTCCGCGATCAGCTCGCGTGCCCGGTCGTCGGCGCGGGCCCGCTCGGCCAGGCCGAAGAACCGCAGCGGCCGGCGCACGGCCTCGCGGACGATCCGTCGAGGGTTGAGGGAGGTGTCGGCGTTCTGGAACACGAGCTGGACGCGGCGGCGGACGCCGGGCGGACGCCGGCGCGCCAGCACGGCCAGGTCGCCGTCGCCGTCCCGGCTTCCGTCCCCGGGGCGGTCGTCGCCTCCGGTGGCCGCGTCGAGCAGCCGCATGGTTCCGGAGGACGGCGCGCGCAGGCCCGCCAGGGACCAGGCCAGCGTCGACTTCCCGCTGCCCGACTCCCCGACCAGGGCCAGCACCTCGCCCCGGCGCAGCCCGAGCGAGACGCCGCCGACGGCCCGGTGCGCGCCGTAGTCGATCGTGACGTCGTGCAGGGACACCACCTCGGGCGCGTCGTCGGGGACCGGCACGCGCTCGCGCACGGTCCGAGCCCCGTCCTCGGCGACCTCGGCCAGCCCCCGGTCGCCGATCCTGGGCACGCTCGCGAGCAGGCGGCGCGTGTACGGGTGGCGCGGCGCGTCGAACAGCTCGGCCGCGCCGGCCGACTCCACGACCTCGCCCTCCCTCATGACCACGACGCGTCCGGCCATCCGGGCGACGACCCCCAGGTCATGGCTGACCAGGACCGACGCCAAGCCGAACTCCTCGCCCAGCCCGGACACCAGGTCCAGGATCCGCGCCTGGGTGACCACGTCCAGAGCGGTCGTGGGCTCGTCCAGCACCAGCACCTTGGGCCGCGCCGCCAGCGCCATGGCGATCGCCACCCGCTGCTGCTGCCCGCCGGAGAGCTGGTGCGGGTACCGGCGCACGATCTCCCCGGGGGCGGGCAGGCCGACCTTCTCCACCAGGGAGCGGACCCGCTCCCGCCGTTGCGCGCGCGTCAGTCCCTGCGAGAGCAGGGACTCCCCGATCTGGGTGCCGACGCGCATCGACGGCGTGAGCGCGTGCCCCGCGTTCTGCCCCACCATCGCGATGTCGCGGGTGCGCAGCTCACGCAGGCCCCGCCGGTCCAGGGACAGCACGTCCTTGCCGTCGACCAGGACCCGGCCGCCGGTGACCCGGGAACCGTGCCGCAGGTGGCCGAGCAGGGCCCCGGCGACGGTGGACTTGCCGCTGCCGGACTCCCCGACCACGGCCACCGTCTCGCCGGCCGCCGCCTCGAAGGACACCTCGCGGGCCACGGTCACGTCGGCGCCGCCGGAACGGTAGGCCACGGACAGCCCCTCGACCCGCACCAGGGGGCCGGACTCGGTGCCGCTCATGAGCTCTCCTTCGCGCGGTCGACGCCCCAGGCCCGGGACAGGCCGTCGGCGGACAGGTTCAGCCCGACGACCAGGGTCGCCAGGGCGATGATCGGGGCGAGCGTCGCCCACGGCACCACGACCATGGCGGTGCGGTTCTCGGAGACCATCAGCCCCCAGTCCGGGGTGGGCGGGTTGGCGCCGAACCCGAGGAAGGACAGCGAGCTGATCAGCAGCACGACCCACGAGGCGCGCATCGCGAACTCCACCGACACCACGTGGGCGATGTTCGGCAGGACCTCGCGGACCAGGATGGAGACGGTGCGCTCACCGCGCGCCCGCGCGGCGGTCACGTAGTCGAGCGGGGCCACGCCCAGCGCCGCGGCGCGCACCACGCGCACCACCTGGGGCGCGTACACCACGGTCACGGCGAGGACGATCACCGCAGGGCCCGCACCGAGCACAGTCACCACGACCAGCAGCGCCAGAATCGGCGGGATGGCCAGGATCGCGTCCAGCACGCGCATCAGCGCGTCGTCCAGCCGTCCGCCCTTGAGCGCGGCCGCGCAACCCACGACGGTTCCCAGCGCCACCGCGCAGGCGGTCGCGGCGAAGGACACCGTCAGCGCGTAGCGGCCGCCGTACAGCACCCGGCTCACCACGTCGCGGCCGTAGGCGTCGGTGCCCGCCCAGTGGTCGGCGCCCGGCCCGAGCAGCGCGCTGCCGGGGTCGTTGGCGGTGGGGGAGTAGGAGGTGAGCAGCGGGGCGAACAGCGCCAGCAGCACGTGCAGGGCGACCAGGGACAGGCCGACCACGGCGGGGGTGGACCGCGCCAGCGAGCGCAGCGTCGTGCGGACCGTTCCGGTCGTTCCGGTCTCTTGGGCGGGCCCGGAGGCCCCGTGCGGGGACCCGGTCATCGGGCGCTCCTCTCTCCGGTGCGCAGGCGCGGGTTGAGCGCCATCGCCCCCAGGTCGGCGGCGAGGTTGCACAGCACGTACACGGCCGCGCTGACCACGGCGATGGCCTGCAGGACCGGCAGGTCGCGGTTGTGCACGGCCTCCAGCAGCATCCGGCCGACGCCCGGGTAGTTGAAGACGTTCTCGACCACGGCCACGCCGCCGACCAGCCACGCCACGTTCATCGCGATCACGTTCAGCGTGGGCAGCAGCGCGCTGGGCAGGGCGTGGCGCACCACGACCCGGCCCGTGCCGAGGCCCTTGAGCCGTGCGGTGGTCACGAACTCGCTCTCCATGACGTCGATGACGCTGGTCCTGGTCATCCGCACGATGTAGGCGGTCATCACCACCGACAGCGCGATGGTGGGCAGGACGATCGCGGGCAGCAGGTCGGCGACCGGCGCGGACGCCTCGTCCAGGACCACGGCGGGCAGGACCGGCACGGTGATGGACAGCGCCAGCACGAGCAGGGTCGCCACGACGAACTCCGGCACGCTCATCCCGATCAGCGTCAGGGTGGAGATCACCGTGTCCGGCCAGCGGTCCCGGTACAGGCCGGCGACGACGCCCAGCACGATCGAGGAGGTGACCGCGACGGCGATGGTGGCGACGGCGATGAGCATGGTGTTGCGCAGGTGCAGCCACAGGGTCGCGGAGACGGGCTCGCCGGAGACCAGGGACACCCCGAAGTCGCCGCGCACCGCACCGGTGATCCAGTCGAGGAACCGCAGGACGGCCGGGCGGTTCAGGCCCATCTGCTCGCGCAGCGCGGCCACGGCGTCGGGGGTGGCGTCCTGGCCGAGCACCTGCGTGGCCACGTCGCCCGGGAGCAGCTGCACGGCGGCGAACACGATCACCGACGCCAGGAGCACGGTGACGACCGCGGACAGCAGCCGCCTGGAGATGTAGACGATCATCAGGGCCTCAATCCGATGTTGAGGTAGTCGAACTCGAAACCGGACTCGTGGTAGTTGAGGACGTCCCGGGACAGGCCCACCAGCCGGTCGGCGAACATCGGGGTCATCGCGCCGCCCTCGTCCACGACCATCCGCTGGGCGTCCTGGTACAGGGTGCGGCGGCGGTCCTCGTCGGCCGTGGCTCGGGCGGCGTCGAGCAGGTCGTCGAAGGCGCCGTCGGACCAGGCGGTCTCGTTGTAGGAGGAGCCGCTGCGGAAGACCTGGTTGAGCAGCTGGTCGGCCGGGCGTCCCGTGTACCAGTACGTCGCCATCAGCGGCTTCTGCATCCAGATCTGGGTGTAGTAGGAGTCCGCCGAGGTGTTGCGGACGGTGATGTCGATCCCCGCCTCGGCCGCGGAGTCGCGGTAGGCCAGCGCCATCGGGGTGAACACCGGGTCGTAGGCGGAGGTGTAGAGCTCCAGGCTCAGCCCCTCGTGCCCGGCCTCCGCGAGCAGGGCACGGGCCCGGTCCGGGTCGCGTTCGACCGCGTAGTCGGTCCAGTAGGGCGTGTCGGGCGGGACCGGGTTGTCGTTGCCCGGTACGCCGGTGCCCTGGAGGGCCACGTCGATGACGTGCCCGGGGTCGTAGGCCAGCTTCATCGCCCGGCGCACGCGCGCGTCGGTGAACGGCTCGGCCGTGGTGAGCATCGGCAGCACGTACCACTGGGCGTTGACCGAGCGCGCGATGGTCGCACGCTCGGAGGCCTCGACGACGCGGGCGGTGGCGAAGTCCAGGTTGGTCTGCGAGATCAGGTCGACCTGGCCTGCCAGCAGCGCGTTGGTCCGCGCCTGGATGTCGGTCATCGAGAACATCTCGATGGCGTCCAGGGCGGGCGGACCCTCCCAGTGGTCGTCGTAGGCGACGATGCGGCCCCTGCCGCCGGGGGAGAAGGAGTCCAGCCGGAAGGGCCCGGTGCCGATGCCGGTCGCGCCGATCGTGTCGCCGTCCCCGTCGGGGACGACGTAGCAGTGGTAGTTGGTGAGCAGCGCCGGGAACTCGAAGTTGGGCGTGGTGAGCTCGACCACCAGCACGCCCGGCTCGGGGGTGTGCACCCGGCCCGGGTCGATCAGCGGGCCCAGCACCGTCCCCTGCGGCGAGGCGAGGCCAGGGTCGACGATCCGGCGGAGCGTGTAGGCGGCGTCCGCGGACGTGAAGCCGCGGCCGTCGTGGAAGCGGACCCCGTCGCGCAGCCGGAAGGTCCACACCAGGCCGGCGTCGTCCGACTCCCACTCCGTGGCCAGGTCGGGCGCGGTCTGTCCCTCCGCGTCCATCCGGACCAGTCGGCTGTACAGGGCCCCGAGGTACTCGTAGGCCGACAGGGAACTGGCCGGGTCCAGGGTCTCGGCCTGCGACGCCGGCGGCCGGGCCATGCGCAGCACGCCGCCGTCGGCGGTGGCGCCCGTGGCGGCGGCCTCGGGGAGCGCCGGCGCCGCCTGCGGTCCGGACGCGGCGCAGCCGGGGAGAAGGACCGCGGCCCCGAGCGCCCCGGCTCCCCCCAGGAGAGCCGTCCTGCGCGGGATCCGCGGCGGGGCGCCCTCGGCCCCCGGTGAACGCGGCATGTCTTCCCCTCCGTGATGTGCTGCGAACGGATCAATCGTTCAGTGAACGATTGATACGACTCATGCACGATAGAGGTCAGAAGTCGATGGTTCAACGGGTGGTAAAGCGGGTAAACGCGAGGGGTCACGTGTGTCCGCCGCGGATCACCGCAGGTCGGGCGTGTCATCGGACGGTCAGCGGTTCCGGGCTTCCTCGAAACCGACACGCCATGCGTCGGCTGCCCGCACCCACACCTGCGGGAACCTACAGTCGGTGACAGTCCGGCCGACGGCCGACGGGTACGGCGAGTGGTCAGGGGCAGGGGAACGCGTGGCCTGTGACAGGAGCGACCAGGAGCGGGCCTACGCCCTGCTCGACCTGGGGGACGAGATCGTCCACGCCCGGGCGCTGCAGATCGCGGCCGAACTGGGCATCGCCGACCTGCTCGTCCCGGGGCCCCGCCCGTTCGAGGACCTGGCTCGGCAGACCGGCTCCGACCCGGGAGCCCTCCACCGCCTGATGCGGCTGCTGGCCTCCCGCGGCCTCTTCCACGAGACCGGGCCCGGCGTCTTCGAGCTCACCGAGAGGGGCGGTCCGCTTCGCTCCGACCACCCGGCCACCGTGCGTTCCGTACTGGCTCTGGCGGGAACGGTGGCCCCTCTCGTCCTGGGGGGAGTCCGACACAGCCTGAGTACGGGTGAGGCCACCTTTCCGGTGGTCGCGGGAGAGCACATCTACGACTACATGGCGCACCACCCCGAACAGGGCCGCCTCTTCGACGAGGCGATGCTGGAGCTGACCCGTGTCATGGTGCCCGCGGTGCTCGACGCCTACGACTTCGCGGGCGCCTCCCGCATCGTCGACGTCGGTGGCGGTTCGGGGACCCTGCTGAGCGCGGTCCTGCACCGCGAGCCCGGTACGGGCGGGGTCCTCTTCGACACCCCCAGGGTCGCGGACTCCGCTCGCGGGAGGATCCGGGACGAGGGTCTGGCCGACCGGTGCTCGGTGGTCGGCGGGGACTTCTTCCGCGAGGTGCCGGAGGGCGGCGACCTCTACGTACTGAAGTGGGTCCTGCACAACTGGTCCGATGAACGCGCGACCGCCATCCTGCGCAGCTGCCGCAGAGCCATGAGAGAGGACGCGAAGCTCCTCGTCATCGAGTCGGTGCTGCCGTCGGACGGCGCCTCCCACCCGGGAAAGGCGATGGACCTGTCCATGCTCGTCCTCACCGGCGGGCGGGAACGCACCGAGGAGCAGTTCACCGAACTGCTGACCGGAGCCGGCCTGCGGCTGGAACGTGTGGTCCCGACCTCTTCGCCGCACAGCCTCGTCGAGGCCGCTCCCCGGTGAACCGCCCCTGGCGCGCCTGCCCCGTCTGGGAGGGCGGGCCGGGGTCAGGGCCCTTCGCCCACCCAGACCGGAGTGATGTCGACCGTGCGGATCAGCCAGGTCGTGTCCACACACCGGTAGGTGTGGTCGTACCGACCACCGACCGACCACCAGTCCGTGGGGTCCGCGCTGCGAAGGTGGACCGCGTACATGGAGGAACGGGATGTGGCACGGTCCCCGTCGACCCGCACCTGGTGGTTGGCGCTCAGATGATGGGTCCGGTGGTAGCGCCCCAGGTCGGCCGCCACGAACTCGGCGAGACCGGCACGGCCCCGGTGCTCCGCTCCCGGCCTCCGGAGAACCCCGTCCTCGGTGAACAGCGCGGCGTATCCGGTGAAGTCCTTGTCATCGAGGCAGTGGACGAACTCGGCCAGCAGGTCGCAGATGGCGGCGCGGTCGAGCAGCCGACGCAGGCGCGGGGCCTCCTCGTGCATGGTCCCTCCTGGATTCCGGTCCGATGGCGCGGTTCAGCCACCCAGCAGCAAGGCGGTGTCGAGGGTCAGGCCGGGACCGAAGGTCATGGCGACCCCGTACTTCCCGGAAGCCAGCGGCGTGGTGTCCTGGAGTTCGGCGATGACGAGCGGCAGCCCGGCGGAGGAGCAGTTCCCGTACTCCTGGAGGACGTGCCGGGAGGCGCGGGTCGCCGAAGGTCCGAGGGCGAGGCTCTCTTCGGCGGCGTCGATGATGCGCCGCCCCCCGGGGTGGACCGCCCACCAGCCGACATCCCCTGGAACCAGTCCGTGCGGGGAGAGCAGACCGGCGACCAGGTCGGGCAGACAGGCAGCGATCAGGTCGGGTATCGCTGCGGAGAGCCCCATCTTGAAGCCGTGGTCTCCCACCTCCCACGTCATGTGCTCCTCGTGTTCGTGGGCGGTGTGGGAGGCCAGACCCAGCACGACCGGTGCGGACCGGACATCCGCCGAACGGCCTGTGTCCCCCTCGACGACCAGGGCCACGGCCGCGTCGCTGAACAGGGAGTTGATGACGAACTGCTCCGTGTCCCACGGCGGGGGCTGCAGGTGCAGCGAGGACAGTTCGAGGCTGAGCAGCACCGCGGGCTCCGGATGGGATCTCGCGAAGTCCACACACGCGGCCAGACCGGGAAGCGCGGCGAAGCACCCCATGTGGCCGATCACGAGTCTGCGTGTGGAGGGGCGCATCCCCAGGTCCCGGATCAGCCGGGAGTCGACCCCGGGGGTCCCGTAGCCGGTCGAGGAGACGAGGCACAGCAGGCCGACCCCGTCTGCCGGCACCCCGGCCCGGTCGAGTGCTCCCCGGACCGCTTCCGTCGCCAGGGGCAGCCCCTCGTCCTGGAACCGGCGCATGCGGGGGGCCGTGGACCAGAGGGAGACGTCCTCGACCCGGGGGTCGATCACCAGATGGCGTTTCCGTATGCCGGAACCAGCCAGGATCCTGCGCAGAAGCCGCTCCCCGGGGTGGTCGGCGGGCAGCAGCCCGGGCAGGTCCGCCTGCTCCAGGGCAGTGGGCGGCAGGGCTGTACTGATACTGCTGATCCGAACCGCTTCCATGCCAGAAGCCCCCTCGCCGCACCGGTGCACGCCCTACCAGCGCGTCCACCGGGCACCCGCCACTCGCCCCGGCCGGGGAGATCACCCCGGTTCTTCCTGCCCGTGTACACCCTTACCCAGAATCACGAAGCGGCCCGCGACCAGGGCAGGGAGTTCGGGAATCGGAGCGCGCCGTGAGGCGCGTTGCGCCGGCGGGCTTTCCGGGACCCTTCCTCCACAGGAACCCCAGCGCGGAGGGGCGGCCGGCTCCTCCCCGGTGGCGTTTCGCGAGACCTACCGGAAGCCCGCGACATCCTCCGGGCGCAGAGTCTGCAACTCCGTCACGCCGGGGGACTCCCCGGCTACGGCGGCTGCCTCGATCCGCCTCGCCTGCCGGGTCACGCTCTCCTCGAACAACTTGCGGACCTCGCGTCCGTTGCCGTCGGCGAACAGCCCAGCCTGTTCGGCCACCAGCGCTCCCAGCGCTTCCCGGGTCCGCTCCGGCACGAGGAAGTCGTTTCCCTCGGCCATCCCGACGAAGATCCGCACCAACTCCTCCGGTGCGTACGGAGCGAAGTCCACCGTTCGCGAGAACCGCGACTCCAGTCCCGGGTTGCTCGACAGGAACTCGCGCATCTCCTCGGTGTAACCGGCGGCGATCACCACCACCTCGTCACGGTGGTCCTCCATCAGTTTCAGGAGCGTGTCGACAGCCTCCTGCCCGTAGTCCGAGTTTCCGCCGGCACGTACGAGTGCGTACGCCTCATCGATGAACAGCACACCGCCACGCGCACGGTCGAACACCTCGCGCGTGCGCTGGGCCGTGTGGCCCACGTAGGAGCCCACCAGGTCGGCGCGGCTGGCCTCCACCACCTGGCCCTGGGAGAGCACCCCCAGAGCGGCCAGCAGCTCCCCGTAGACCCGTGCGACCGTGGTCTTGCCCGTGCCCGGAGCTCCGGCGAAGACCAGGTGCCGGGACGGCAGAGGGGCCGCCAATCCGGCTGCCTGACGCCGACGGCCGGCCGAGATCAGGTTCGTGAGGTCGGTGACTTCCCGCTTCACCGCCGCGAGCCCCACCATGGCGTCCAGGCGCTCCAGCAGCGCCTCGACCTGACCGGCGTCTCTCGGACTCCCCCCGGACCGGGCGGAGAGACTGCTCTCCACGACTCCGGAGAGGTCCTCGGGCAGGATCAGCGACAGGTCCTCCGCCGAGGAGAAGTCCCCGTCGACGATCCGGGTGGCCTGGGCCCGGACGGTCTCCTCGAACATGCGGCGCGCCTCGCGCCCGTTGCCGAACGACTCGTCGCGCTTCTGCGACTGGAAGTGCCGGGTGACCAGGTCCCGCACGCCTTCCCCCAGTGTGTAACCCTGCCTCTCCGCCGCACCCGTGAAGATCGTGGTGAGCTGCCCGGGCGAGTAGTTCTCGAACTCGATGGTCCGGGCGACCCGGGAGCGCAGCCCCGGGTTCGCGTCGAGGAAGCCGCGCATCTCGCTCGAGTACCCGGCGAAGACGATGACGATCTCCTCCCGCAGGTCCTCCATCAGCTTGATGAGGGTGTCGATGGCCTCCTGGCCGAAGTCGGAACCGCTGCCGAACTTGCGTGAGAGCGCGTACGCCTCGTCGACGAACAGGACACCGCCCCGCGCCCGTTCGACCACCTCGGCGACCTTCGCGCTGGTGCCACCCAGGTGCTCGGCCACGAGGTCGGGGCGCGCGGCCTCCACGAACTGCCCGCTCTCCAGCACGCCGAGTGAGCGCAGGATCTGTCCGTAGAGCCGGGCCACGGTGGTCTTGCCTGTTCCGGGCGGCCCCGAGAAGACGAGGTGGCGGCTGACGTTGAACGCGGGCAGCCCCGCCGCCGCACGTTTGACGCTGACCTGTTGGAAGTTGGCGAGGGAGCGAACCTCCTTCTTCACGCCGTCCAGCCCCGTCATCGCGTCCAGTTCGGCCAGCAACTCCTCCAACGGCCGGGCCTGGCCCTCGGGCACGTCCGGTGGGACCGTGTCCGCGCTGCCAGAGACCTGGGCCCTGACCTGTTCCTCACCTCCGTTCCCGGTGATCTCCGTGTCCTCGAGCTGCACGATCGCGGTCGTCGCGGAGTCCACACCGTCGTCCGCGTTTCCGGAGACCGTGCACCTCACCAGGCGCACACGGCTGGTGTCGTGCACGGTCAGACCGGAACTGTCCCCGTTCCGGACGGTGGTGTCCTCCAGCGTGACCACGGCCCTCTCCGTCGCAGCGATCCCGGCCGACGCGCACCCGTTCACCGTCGACGAACGCAGGATCAGCCGCGAATCCCCCTTCACGTAGGCCCCGTGTGACGTGCAGTCCGAGATCCGGGCCGTGTCGACCTCGGCCGCGGACCCGTCCGTGAGGAACAGCGCGTTGCCCCTGCAGTTGGTGACCTCCATGGAGTGCACCGTGACCGTGCTGTCCTCGGTGAGCGCGATACCGCCCTCGACGCCGTCCCCGTTCAGATCGGTCAAGCTGCCCCGCGCGTCCACGATGTACGCCACCGTCGCCGCCTGCGAGGCGCGCAGCCCGGTGATCTCGAACCGTCCCTGGTGTGCGAAGAACACGCCGGCGTTCCTCAGCGCCTCCGGAGGGCTCTCACGCAGTTCGACATCCGACAGGGCGGTCCGGCACCCGTGGAGATAGATCCCGTGTCCCGAGACGCGGGCAAGGGACAGCCTTTCGCCGCTGATCTTCGCTTTCTCCCCGTAGAGGCCGATCTGGTCCGTGTCCTCGACGACCAGGTCGCGGACGGTCAGCGATCCCTCGCGTACCGACAGGGCGTGGCCCCTGGCGTTGGTGATGCGAACGTCGGAGACCGTCATCTCGGAATCGTCCCAGGCGAACACGGAGTCGCCACCGGCACGACCACCGTCCACCCGCAGGCGGGTGAACTCCGCTTTGGAGCGCCCGGTCACCCGCACCGGCCAGCCCCGGTCTCCGGTGACCGTCAGATCCGTGAACCTCGGAGCAGCGGAGTCCTGCACGTGGACGGCATGGGCCGTGTCCCCGCCGCAGTCGGTCAGCGCACAGTTGGTGATCGAGGGGGAGGCATTGGCGATGTACAGGGTGTGCCACGTGTCGTGGCCGCCGGCGAAGGTGCTTCTCGCGACGTCGGGTGCCCCGGGGCCCGTGAGGGTGAGCACTGCCCTGGTGAACCCGCAGTCGTCGATCCTCCCCGTGGACCTGGTCATCTGGACGCCTCCGCCCTCGAACGAGCAGTTGGTGAACTCGACTCTCGCCTCCTCCGTCTCTATCCGGGAGTCCGACGAGAAGGAGCAGTCGACGGCCTTGAGCGAGACCTTCGGGTGTGCGTACACGGGCGGGTACTCGGTTGAGGTGTTGCGTACGCGCACACCGTGCAGTTCCAGCCTCCCCGTGTGCACGTTGAACACGTTCGTGTCACCCGCCGAGACCGTCACGGTGCCGGGTCCGTGGGTGGGCACCACGATGACGTGCTGGTTCACTCCGATCACGGTGGACTCCACGTAGTGGCCCGGCTCGACGTGCAGGTACAGGTCGCGGTTGGCGTACCTCGGGTCCCGCAGTACCGCACCCAGGGTGGAGAAGGTGTGGGGGTTGGTCTGCGAGACCTGGACCGTGTACATCCATCGGCTCCCGGGGGTGTGGCCCGGCGGTGCGGGCTGTGCGGAGGGCGTGCGACATGTACCGTATCGGCCGCTGTGCGCTCCGTCCCGCCAATCACGTTCCCGGGTCCACACGCTCCGGCGGGCGCCGGCGCGGCCTGGACGTGGCGCAGCCACCGCCCTCTCGGGTTCAGTGGTCGGGACGGGAACGATCCCCGTGATGGCTGGGTCGGACGCGAAGGGGCCGTAGAGGGTGCCTCCGCTGCGCGGAAGGGCCTTCTTCGGGACGCGGTGTCGGTGGGATGTGGTTGTCTCACCCCATGGGTGTTGAGATCGAGCGGTTTCTGCGGTTGGTGCGAGCGCTGCCGGGATGCGAGCACAAGGAGTCGGACAGGTACACGACGTTCCGGGTGCGCGGCAAGCCGTTCGGCTACCTGTGGCCGGACACCGCCACCGTGGGGCTGAAGCAGACCCTGCTGGAGCAGGCCGCGCTCGTGGCCATGCGGCCCGAGGTGTTCGAGGTGCAGTTCACCGCGGGCGGGTTCGGCTGGGTGGTCGTCCACCTCGACGGGATCGACCTGGACGAGCTCAGCGAGCTCACCCTGGAGGCCTGGTACCTGACCGCCCCCGAGGAGTTGCTGGCCGTCCCGCCGACCCCCGCGGCCATGGTGGAGGCCTGACCCGGATCACGGGAGCCCCTCGTGTACCCGGAGGCCGCCCGCCTGCGCCTGCTCCCACTGGGCCAGGGCAGCAACCGGGAGACCGCCACCCGCGTGTTCCATGGGCGCACCGGCCCAGCGGGCTGTTCTCCGCCGGGCCGGTCCCGCGAAGGTCAGCAGAGGTAGGGGAGCAGTTCGCGGAGGACATGGGCAGCGTTGCGTGCGGCCAGGTCGTGGCTGTCGTCGTTCTTGGCCTGGTCGGCATTGTCGGAGACCCCCCGGACGACGAGCCAACTCGGGTTGGTGCCGCCGCCCACGGAGTTCTCCTGCCAGTACTGGCTGAGGCCCCCGGACTCCATGTCCACGGCCAGGACCTTGTCGTTGTAGTGCTTCAGGTATCCGCGAACCTCGCTGTCGCGGGCCGCGATCACCGCCTCTCCGGAGCCGATGAGGCCGGGGAGGGCCGCGTAGGGCTCGGTCTCGTACCCGGCTGCCTGACCTCGCAGGGGAGCGGGGGAGCCCCGGTCACTGAAGTAGGCGTTGACCGCGTGGACGATCTCGGCCGGTGCCTCCCTGTCCTCTCCGCGATGCTGCACGGACTCGCCTTCGGTGATCTTGCGCTGGTCGTAGTACACGACGCGGGTGGACACGATGACGTTGCCGATACGGGCGTCGACAGGGTCGAGGCCGCCTCCGATCCCCAGCAGGACCCACCGCCGGGGAGCGAATCGGCGGCACAGGTGCCCGAGGGTCGACATCACCGAGCGCTGCCCGGGACTGTGGGCCTGCATGGCGGCGATGCGCAGGACCTGGTCGCCTTTCCGCACCGTTCCGGTCCTGGAGTAGAGGCCCGTGCTGTCGCGCTCCGAGCGCAGTGCGAAGGTGTCGACCACGGCCCGTGTTTCCACCGGCAGGATCGTCACCACACCCAGGTCCCAGCGGTCCGTCGCTGGGGAGTCGGCATCCTCGGTGGGTGTGAGGAGTGCCGTGGACGGGAGCGTGTTGGTGACGCTGGCCCCGTGGCCCATGGCGCTGTTGCTGATGTGCGCGTTGTCACCGAGGTTGAAGTCTCCGCTGTTCACTGCTCTGCCTCGCCGTTCTGTGGTGCGTGGGGGTGAGGTCCCCCGCCGATGTTGTTCGCGTGAGCTCCGTGGCCCATGGCGCTGTTGCTGATCCGGGCGTTGGGGCCGATGTTGAAGAAACTGTTCTGGATGATGTGGTCAGCGCGTTTCTTGAACTCGGAGATGTCGACGCCCCTTTCTTCGAGGAAGTCCTGGGTGGTGTCGAGCAGGCGCTGCTCGACGATCTTCATGTGACTGAGGATGCGCGTCTTGTCGAACTGGTCCGTGCTCCACGCCTGGGTGTGCTCCTCGCGGATGCTGATCTTGGTGGCGACGCCCAGGTTCCTGATCGGGGTCCGGGTCATGTCGTGCGGCAGGAGGGCCCTGAGCAGGAAGTAGGGGTAGAGGGCGAGGCGCACGCACTCTGCCGCCTCCCTGGGGAGGCCGAGCAGGCCCCGGAACGCCGAGGAGAGGACGGCGCGTTTGCCGTTCTGGCCGTAATCCTCGGCCCGTTGAAACTCCTCTGGGGTTCGTGTGAGGGCGCAAGCGGCGAAGAACAGGCTCAGGGTGTTCCCCTGGGACCTGACGTGCAGGAGCGCGGTGGCCACGAGTTCCGAACCGTAGTCGGGCACACTCACCTCGAGGAAGTGCAGTCCACGGGCCTTGTCGCCGTCGATGATCCGACGCATCTCCGCTGCGGGGATCCCTTCCGGCGACAGGTAGCTCCTGTCCTGGGACACCTCGGTCTCGGCCATGTACACCCGGTCGCGCACCTCGACGGGCAACCGGGTCTGTGTCCTGTCCTTGTTCAGGTCCCCGACCGCTGTCAGCAGCCGTTCCACGAGCTCGTGTGCGTCGAAGGGCGCGTCCTTGTACTCGCGTTCGCCCAGTGGCTTGCCGCTCCCACGTGGACGGCGAAGCCTGATGATCATGGGGTTCCACTCGTGGATGAGCTCGCCCGCTCCGACGAAGGGGGACTCCTTGTCGAACATCCTGGAAGAAGACGGCTCGTACTTGTCGGCGTCGCTGTGCTTGGGCCGCCGGTAGACGACGCAGGGGTGGCTCTGCTGTTCGCTCACTTCCCGTTCGCGTTTGGAGAACCTGCTGGGGGTCAGCGTCACCGCCCGTTGGATGCTGTTGATCCGCGCCTGGCGAGCTGCTCCGGCCAGCATGAACATCGCTGCTGTCGAACCGAGGAGAAGTGCCGCGGCCCGGCCCTGTTCGGGCTGTGCCAGGCCGACGACGAGGAGCACTACGGAGATCCCCGTCATCCACTTCCCTGTGGTCCGCAGGCTCTTCGCCTCGGGGCGCCAGGCCCAGGAACGCACGGGGAACGGCCTCCACCGCTGTTCGCGCTGCATCTGGGGCCTGGTCCGTCGCTCCTGGCGGGCGATGTCGCGAAGGAGAGTGGCGGACAGGTGGAGCAGCGCGAGCAGGGCTCCGGCCCCGCCCAACAGCAGACTTGCCCACGGACTGCCGAGGAACAGGGGCGTGGCGGTGGCTGCGACGGCTGTCAGACGGGTGGCAGCGCTCAGGTGGGTCGCCCACCACGCGTGGCGCATCACGGGGACGAGGTCGAACCCGTAGGAGGGGGCGACCCTGCGGTGGGGGGACGTGCACACCTGTTTCAGAACCAGGTTGCGGAGCTTCTCGTTGGTGTAGACGCCCGCACACAGGTGACGAGTGGCACCGGTCGGGCTGTCCTGTACGGCTTCCCGGTCAGGGGATGTACGGATGGCGCTCATGTGTCTCCCACGGGGCTCGTTGTGGTCGCACTGACCTTAATGGATGAAACTCTTTAAGGTTAAAAAGACCCTAAAGAAGTCTGTCGAATTGGGACAAAAGGGCGCGGGCCTCTCCGCGTCCTGGATGCCGACATCATTGCCACGGGGTGTGACAGTTCAGTGCCTCACCGTGCTGACCTGTGTGCGTTCTGGGGCGGAGATGTCTGCCTCGGTACGTCATACCGGGGGCGGAGGGGGTGCGGGCCTGATCGGGGCGGGCGGCTTCAGCTCGGCCGGGAGGCACGGGGTGTCGTACGCCGGTACCGTTCCCGGCGGCTGCTCCTGGAGTGTCGCTGCTGTGGCTGCTCACAGCGCTGTGGGGGCAGCCTCGCCCCCGAGAGCTCGATTCCGCCCGCCTCGGGGCCGCAACTCTGGAAAGGGAATCTCCCGGGGAATCCGTGCTCCTCCGACACGAACCCGTGTAATCCACCTGGTCGTCCGGAGCGTCGCAGAGGTGTGCGTCTGTCCGGTGGGTACACCTTTCGGTTCGGACGCAGCGCCGTGTTCGCCGTCTCAGGGGGCGCGGCGTCTCCTCAATTCATCCCCCGGAGGTGCGCGTGCTCTCCCAGAGGCGCCTGCGGCAAGACCAGAACTCCGCACCGCCCCGGACATGGTCCGCGGTCCCGGCCGTTGTGAGCGGTGGGGCCGCCGCGGTGGTGTCGGCTCTCGGCTGACGAGGCGCTGCCGCACGTGTGCGGCGGTCCCTGGTTCTTTCTTGTTGTTTCCCTTGTTCGGGATTTCACGAAGGGTGTGTCATGCAGTTCGAAGAGAAGGTGTCGGCGCTCGCCTCCAAGGTGCAGAAGCAGCGTGACATGACCCAGACGGAGGAGGCGGCGAAGAACGCCTTCGTCATGCCCTTCATCGCGACCATTCTCGGCTACGACGTCTTCGATCCGCGTGAGGTGGTTCCCGAATTCACCGCGGACGTCGGTATGAAGAAGGGCGAGAAGGTCGACTACGCCATCGTGCGCGACAACGAGGTGCAGATCCTCATCGAGTGCAAGAAGGCGAACGGCGAGCTGAAGGTGGAACACGCCTCCCAGCTCTACCGCTACTTCTCCGTCACCAACGCCCGGATCGCGGTCCTCACCAACGGTGTGGAGTACCAGTTCTACACCGACCTCGAAGCGCCCAACCGCATGGACTCCAAGCCGTTCATGGTGCTCGATTTCAGTGATATCGACGAGAGCCTGCTTCCCGAACTGCGCAAGCTGACGAGGGAGACCTTCGACCTGAACTCCGTGATCGACGCCGCGGAGAAACTCAAGTACCTCGGTGCGATCAAGCGCACCCTGGCCGAGGAGTTCCAGGACCCGGAGGACGAATGGGTGAAGTTCTTCGCCAGTCGCGTCTACGACAAGTCCTTCACCAAGCGGGCGCGTGAGCAGTTCACCCCGCTTGTTCGGGAGGCCGCGTCGGCATTCCTCGACGACCAGGTCAACCTGCGGTTGAAGAAGGCACTGGAGTCCACCCGCCCGCAGGCGGAGACCGAGGCGGAGGCGGTCAGCGGCCAGGAGGCCGCGACCGAGGACCTGGAGCGCGGCACCGGTATCGAGACCACTCTGGAGGAGCTGGAGGGGTACCAGGTCGTCAAGGCGATCGCGTGCAGCGAGGTCAAGCCGCAGCGGATCGCCCACCGGGACTCCAAGAGCTACTTCGCCATCCTCCTGGACGACAACAACCGCAGGCCGATCGCCCGCCTGCACTTCAACGCGCGGTCGAAGAAGTACCTCGGTGTCTTCGACGCGGACAAGAACGAGACGCGTCACCTGCTCGGGTCGATCGACGACATCTACCTCCACGCGGACAAGATCCGCGAGGTGGTGCGGAGCTACCTGGCCTGACGCCGCACGGACGGCTCCCGCGTCGGCTTCGTACCGCTGTGCCCGCCGGACCGCCAGGGGCGTCCGGCGGTCTTTTCCTGTGCGGATCTGGAGGCCCTGTCCGTCAGGCCCGCAAGGCCGGGGCGGCCTGACGCGGACAGGTACCCCAGGGGTCGACGCCCCGCCCGCCCGGGGCCTGTGCCGTGGCCCGGGGCTGTACTCGTCTGCCGTCGGTGAGCCACAGCCCGGGCGCTCCTCTCCTTTCCCTTCTGTGCCCGAACCGCCCGGCCGATGGAGTCGGAACGGTTTCGAAAACTTTCGGAAAAACGGTCCTGAGTTCCGATTCGATGTGGTGGCAAGCCGTGAGGCCGACTTGGATCTCACCCCATTCACTCTTCTGATCTGGGCTTTTGGAGTTTCTTGGCTCGTCCAGTTTTACGAAACATTTCGGAAACTATTGACAGCCCTGAGGAGGCGGACGAATACTGCCGGTCACGGCAATCCGCCGTTTCCCCCGCGCCGTACGGGACCGACGTGCGGCGACCCCGGTCGCCGCCCTCCCCACCGGTTCGTTCCGCGCCGCCCGGCCCCGCGCCGGCCTCACGAAGAGGAGAGCGACCATGACCGACACCCCCGCCCGCCCGTTCGACCGCAGAAGATTCATCGGCATAGGCGGCGCCGGCGCCCTGGCGATGGTGGCACCCGCGATGACGGCCGGCCCCGCCCACGCCCTGACGACCATCACCGAGAACCAGACCGGCACCCACAACGGGTTCTACTACTCCTTCTGGACCGACGGCGGCGGCTCGGTCTCCATGACGCTGGGGTCAGGCGGCAGCTACAGCACCTCGTGGAGGAACACGGGGAACTTCGTCTGCGGCAAGGGCTGGGGCAACGGCAGCCGCAGGAACGTGAACTACTCGGGCAGCTTCAACCCGTCCGGCAACGGCTACCTCTGCCTGTACGGGTGGACGTCCAACCCGCTGGTGGAGTACTACGTCGTCGACAACTACGGGACGTACCGGCCCACGGGGGAGTACCGGGGCACGGTCACCACCGACGGCGGTACGTACGACCTCTACCGCACGATGCGGTACAACGCCCCCTCCGTCGAGGGCACCCGGACGTTCCCGCAGTACTGGAGCGTGCGGCAGGCCAGGAGGACGGGCGGGACGATCACCAGCGGCAACCACTTCGACGCGTGGAACCGCGCGGGCATGGGGCTGGGCGCCTTCAACTACTACATGATCCTCGCGACGGAGGGGTACCAGAGCAGCGGCAACTCCAACCTCGCGGTCAGCGGCTGAGCCGGCCCGGGGCGCGGCGGCCCCGGCCGCCGTGCCCCACCCGGTGGCGCGGCTCAGCGCGACGCGCCGCCCAGGAGGTTCTTCTGGATCTTGCCCATCGCGTTGCGCGGGAGCGTGTCCACCACCCGCACCTCGCGCGGGCGCTTGTGCACCGACAGCTGGGCGGCTACGTAGTCGATGACGGCCCCCGGGTCGACGCCGTCGCCCACCAGGTAGGCGACGATCCGCTGCCCGAGGTCGTCGTCGGCCTCGCCCACCACGGCTGCTTCACGCACCCCGGGGTGGCCGAGCAGAGCGGACTCGACCTCTCCGGCGCCCACCCGGTAGCCGCCGGTCTTGATCATGTCGACGGACATCCGCCCCACCACCCGGTGCCAGCCGTCCCCGTCGAGGACGGCCGCGTCGCCGGTGCGGAACCAGCCGTCGTCGGTCCAGGCCGCCGCGGTGGCCTCCGGAAGGCCGAGGTAGCGGTCGAACAGGGTGGCGCCGCGGACCTGGAGCTCACCGATGGCCTCCCCGTCCGACGCGACCGTCTCGCCGTGCTCGCCGCGCAGCCGGGACTCCACACCGGGAAGTGCCGTGCCCACCCAGCCGGTGCGGCGGGGGGCGTCGGCGCGCGCGGCCAGGGTGATCAGGGTTTCCGTCATCCCGTACCGTTCCACGGGGCTGTGGCCGCAGGTGGCGCGCAGGCCCTCGGCCACCGGGTCGGGGAGCGCGGCGCTGCCCGACACGAGCAGCCGCGCCCCGGCCATCGCGCGGGCGCACTCCTGGTCGCGGGCGATCCGCGACCACACGGTCGGCACGCCGAAGAACAGGGTTCCGCGCGTGAGTCCTCCCGCACCGTGCCCCGCGAGCGTCCCCGGCCCCCGGTGGCCGCCGCTCGCCGCGGCGGCGTAGGCGGCGGGCGTGGGGCGGACGGTGTGCAGCAGCGGACTGCCCACGCGCAGGGCGCCCAGTACGCCCAGGACCAGGCCGTGCACGTGGAACAGCGGGAGCCCGTGGACCAGGACGTCGTCGGAGGTCCAGTCCCAGGCGTCGGCGAGCGCGTCCACGTCGGCGGCGACGGCCCGCCGCGACAGGACGGCGCCCTTGGGGCGACCGGTGGTCCCGGAGGTGTACATGATCAGCGCCGCGGACTCGGGCGGGGCCTCCGGGGCCGTGTACGAGGAGCGCTCGGCCGGGTCGACGGGGACGACCGGAAGGTCGATCCCGTCCTGCGCGGCGCCCAACCACAGGGCCGCACCGGAGTCGCGCACGATGTGGCGGCGCTCGGCGGTTCCGGCGTCCGCCGGGACGGGGACCACCGGGACACCGGCCAGCAGGCCGCCGACGATCGCGACGACCGTCGACAGGGCGGCCTCACCGTGCACGGCGACGGCGTCGGCCCCGGAGATCCGCTCGGCCACGGCCGCCGCCGCGGACCACAGTCCCTCGCGGTCGAGTTCGGCCTCGCCGACCCGCACCGCGGACCCCTCGCCTGCACTGGGGTTCAGCAGCATGCCCCGCTCCCGTCCGTCGTTCCCGATCCGGTCGCGAGCCAGTACACCACAGGACGTGGCCCCCCACAGCTCCGGTGGGGGATCACGGCCGCGACGGGGCCGTCTGGAGGAGGGGTGTGTGCACGCGGCCCCGGCTACCGGTCGGGCCGGGCGGCCCGACCGCAGTGCCGTGCGACGCCCCGCTCCGGGGCCGCGGAGGCGTGGGGACCCTCACCGCGCCGGGCGGCGGACACCTGTCGGGTGAGGTGGGAGGCCGCTTCTAGCATGGAACCCATGAACGAACTCTCACCCGAGCAGACCGCACGGGTCGTCGCCCTGGCCATGGACCTCGCCCGGGAGGGCGGGACGGAGGAGCTGCTGGAGTTCCTCGACCACGGCCTGCCCGTCGACACCCGCGACGAACAGGGCAACTCCCTGGTGATGCTCGCCGCCTACCACGGCCACGAGACGACGGTCGGCGCCCTCGTCGACCGCGGCGCCGACGTGAACCTGCGCAACGACAAGGACCAGACACCCGTGGCCGGGGCCCTGTTCAAGGGGGAGGAGGGCGTCGTCCGGGCGCTCGTCGCCGCCGGGGCCGACCTCGACGCGGGCACGCCCAGCGCCCGTGCCGCCGCCGAGATGTTCGGCCGCACCGGTCTGCTGCCCTGATCCCCGTCCCGACCCCGCGCACCCCGCGCCTCCGCCCGTGGAGGCCTGACTCCGGCCCCTGGGCCCGGGACCCCTGACACAGGAGCCCGGGCCCAGGGGCCGGATGCCGGAGACCCGCCCTCCGCGCCCCTGCCACGGACCGTGGACCGCGTCCTCATCTCGCCCCCTGCCCGGTCCGGAACCGGGCGGCCCCGGAACGGGCCGAGCCGACGCGGTCTGGACCGCGTCGGCTCGGTGTCCGGGCACCCGGGCGCCCGGGTGCTCAGGCGTGTGGGTCAGGCCGGAGCGTTGTTCGGGTTCGGCTCGGTCTGCGAGACCTTGCCGGCCTGCAGGGCCTCGATGGCCTTGCGCACACCCTCGCCGTAGGCGGCGTCGGCCTGCGTGCAGTTGCCGATGTGACGCTCGATGGTCGCCGCGGAGGCGCCGTCGATCGCACGGGCGGTGTTCTCGAACAGGACCTGCTGCTGCTCCGGCGTCATCTGGCGGAACAGGTCGCCGGGCTGCTCGAAGTAGTTGGCGTCGTCCTCGCGGTAGTCGAACCGGTCGGCGGTCGCGCCCACGGCCAGCGCCGGCTCGGCGAACTGGGGCTGCTCCTGCCAGCGGCCGTAGGAGTTCGGCTCGATGCCGGGAACGCCGCCCTGGTTGCCGTCCACGCGCATGGCGCCGTCACGGTGGTAGGTGTTGACGAGCTTGGCGCCGCGCGGGTAGTTCACCGGGATCTGGTGGTGGTTGACGCCCAGGCGGTAGCGGGCGGCGTCACCGTAGGAGAACAGGCGGCCCTGGAGCATGCGGTCGGGAGAGATGCCGATACCCGGGACGATGTTCGCCGGGGTGAAGGCGGCCTGCTCGACGTCCGCGTGGTAGTTCTCGGGGTTGCGGTTGAGCTCGAACTCGCCGACCTCGATCAGCGGGTAGTCCTTCTTGGACCAGACCTTGGTCAGGTCGAAGGGGTGGAAGCGGTAGTCCGCGGCGTCGGCCTCGGGCATGATCTGGACGTAGAACGTCCACTTGGGGTTGTTGCCCTGCTCGATGGCCTCGAACAGGTCGCGCTGCGAGGACTCGCGGTCCTCGGCGACGACCTTGGCGGCCTCTTCGTCGGTGAGGTTCTTGATGCCCTGCTGGGTGCGGAAGTGGAACTTGGCCCAGAAGCGCTCGCCGGCCTCGTTGACGAACGAGAAGGTGTGCGAGCCGAAGCCGTGCATGTGGCGGTAGCCGTCGGGGATGCCGCGGTCCGACATGACGATGGTGACCTGGTGCAGGGCCTCGGGGAGGTTGGTCCAGAAGTCCCAGTTGTTCTCGGCCGAGCGCATGTTGGTGCGCGGGTCGCGCTTGACGGCGCGGTTGAGGTCGGGGAACTTCAGCGGGTCGCGGAAGAAGAAGACCGGGGTGTTGTTGCCGACGACGTCCCAGTTGCCCTCTTCGGTGTAGAAGCGCAGGGCGAAGCCGCGGATGTCGCGCTCGGCGTCGGCCGCGCCGCGCTCACCGGCGACCGTGGAGAAGCGGGCGAACATCTCGGTCTGCTTGCCGACCTCGGAGAAGATCGAGGCCTTGCTGTACCGGCTGATGTCGTGGGTGACCGTGAAGGTGCCGAAGGCTCCGGAACCCTTGGCGTGCATCCGGCGCTCGGGGATGACCTCGCGGTCGAAGTGGGCGAGCTTCTCCAGGAACCACAGGTCCTGGAGCAGCATCGGGCCGCGCGGACCCGCGGTGAGGCTGTTCTGGTTGTCCGCGACGGGGGCGCCGTTGGCCGTAGTCAGCGGCTGGGTGTTGTCGTGCGACATTGGTTCCTCGGTCCTAAGGTGGGATCTCTTGGTGCTGCGGTGGAGCACCGGTCGTGTGTCAGGCCTCTTGGCAGGCGGGGCAAACGCCCCAGTAGGTGACCTCGACCTCGTCGATGGCGAAGCCGTGGTCCTGCGAACCCGTCATGCAGGGGGCGGCTCCGGTGGCGCAGTCCACGTCGGCGATCTCGCCGCAGCTGCGGCAGACCACATGGTGGTGGTTGTCCCCCACCCTCCGCTCGTAGCGCGCCGCCGACCCCTCCGGCTCGATCCGCCTGACGAGCCCGGCGTCTGTCAGAGCCCTGAGCACGTCGTACACCGCTTGTGTGGACACCGCACCGAGCTGGCCGCGGACCGCCTGGAGGACGGTGCTGGCGTCGGCGTGCGGATGAGCCCCGACGGCCTCCAGAACCGCCACCCGTGGCCGGGTCACGCGTAGCGAGGCCTCCCGGAGGAGAGCCTCCGTCTCCGTCTGGTGCATGCGCCCATTGAAGCACTTTTCTGGAATGATTCCAACAAAGGCGAACCTAAGTGTCCAGGAACACCGAGGCCGTGGTCGGCGCGACAAGGAGCTGCACGACCAGGGCGGAGGCGCTGCCGTAGCGGCGGTCGACCGCGCCACCGGCGGGGCGGAGGCGCCGGTTTGCCCGGGTGAGGCCCCGGCTGGCAGCCCGGTGCCGTGCCCGGCGTCCCGGCGGCCGCGTCGGGGGCGTTCCGGCCGTGTCGCGGACACGGCGCGCGGGCGATGGGTGGAATCACCACGAAGGCAGCCGAGGGCCCCGACAGCGGGTCTCCCGACCCTCGCCGGCGGGGTCCCCGGGCCGGATACGGCTGTATCGGTGGATCGACCGGTCCTGGCGAAGCGCGATTGACATCCGATTTCCGGTGTCGAATATTCGGTGGACAGCGCGCTGGAGACCGTCACCCCTCACCCCCTGAGGAGCCCCGAGATGGAACCACGAGCACCGGGTCGCCGGACGGCCGCCGTCCTCGTCGGACTGCTGGCCGCAGCCCTCGTACCCCTGGCACCCGGAACGGCCGCCGCCGACCGTGTGGAGGCCGCCGGCGGAACAGGGCCCTACGACGCCGGGTACGTCACCACCGTCCGCCTGCGCGACCACACGGTCTACCGTCCCCTCGACCTGCCCGGGAACGAGCTGCTGCCCGTCGTCGCCTGGGGCAACGGCGCCTGCCGCGCGGACGGGACGTGGTTCGAGAACATCCTCACCGAGTTCGCCTCGCACGGCTTCCTGGTCATCGCCAACGGGCGCCCCGGCGGAACGGGGCGCACCGACCCCGAGATGCTCACCGAGGCCGTCGACTGGGCGGTCGAGGAGAACGACCGCCTGTTCAGCGAGTACCGGGGGAGGATCGACACCGACAACATCGCCGTCATGGGCCAGTCGTGCGGCGGCCTGGAGACCTACGAGGTGGCCGACGACCCCCGGATCACCACCACCGTGCTCTGGAACAGCGGACTGCTGGACGACTCCGACAACCACCTCCTCGACGACCTGCACGCCCCGATCGCCTACTTCGCCGGCGGACCGACCGACATCGCCTACGAGAACGCCCTCGACGACTGGGAGCGGATCCCCTCGGACCTGCCCGCGTTCATGGGCAACCTGGACGTCGGACACTTCGGGACCTTCGCCGAACCCGACGGCGGCGAGTACGGCCGGGTGGGCACCGCGTGGCTCAAGTGGCAGCTCAAGGGAGACACGGAGGCGGGCCGGGAGTTCGTCGGTGACGAATGCGGCCTGTGCTCCACCGAGTGGGACGTCCGTCAGCGGAACCTCTCGTAGGGCGTCTCCGGCCCACACACTCGCGCGGCCCCCGAGCCTGTCGGTCGCGCCGCCCGTCGCCGCAGGGGAGGGACCGCGAACGGCCAGGAGCGGCCACAATGGGAGGATGTCGCAGCGAAGCCCACGCACCCGCCCCACGCCGCCCCGACCCGCGGCCGACGCCCCCTGCCCCTGCGGCAGGCCGGAGACCTACGGGGGCTGCTGCGCCCGCCTGCACAGCGGGACGGCGCCCGCCGCCACCGCCGAGCAGCTGATGCGCTCGCGCTACAGCGCGTTCGCCGTCGGCGACCGCGACTACCTCCTGCGGAGCTGGCACCCCCGCACCCGCCCCTCCGAGCTCGACCTCGACGCCCGCACGGAGTGGGTGCGCCTGGAGATCCTCTCCACCACGGAGGGGACGCCCTTCCACAACGAGGGCACGGTCTCCTTCCGCGCCGTCTACCGGGAGAACGGGCGGGAGGGGCAACTCGTCGAGAACAGCCGCTTCCTGCGCCACGACGGCGCCTGGGTCTACCTCGACGCACTTCCCGACTGAGGCCCACCGGGCATCCGCGCCGGACGCACCCTGCGCTGACCCGCGCGAGGCAGGCGGTCCGCGCGCCGCGACACCGGGCCCCGCGCGACCGGTACGGGGGAGCGGGCCGCTCCGACGGTGCCCGCGGGGTCGCCGGGACGGAGCGCGTTGACCGTGCGCGGACAGAACCCACCGGACACGCAGAACCGGGAACGCACACGGAAACCGGGACCGGCGGCAGCCGGCCCCCGAGATGTGCGCGGGCCGTGGCACACCCTGTCCCCGCGACACGGTAGGAAGGGGTGCGCGAACGTCGCCGACCGGACACGGAGAGCACCATGAATCCCTCGACCCCCGGCCCGCTGGAACAGGGCCCCCTCCTCCAGGACCTGGCGGGCCGACTCGTCTCGGCCGCCCCCGAGGGCTGGCAGCAGCTCACCTACCTCACCAGGGTGATCGGCGCCCACACGGACGAGACCCTCGCCGTGCAGGGGGCCGACGGCCAGGTCCGCCAGCTGGAGGTTCCGGACGGGGTCGGTGAAGCGGTCGGCGGACTCAAGCGCACCGGGTTCCAGGAGGGCAAGGGAACCTGGCTCTCCATGATCGTCTCGGTGTACCACACCCACCAGTTCAACGTCGAGTACAACCACGACACCGAACCCGAGCTTGCCCCCGGGACCAGCCCGCTCGTCTACGCCCAGGAACTGGAGCGCTACCCCCGCGACGAGGACGCGATCCCGGACTGGCTCAGGGCCAGGCTCGTGGAGGCGGCCGATCTGCCGACCGGGCAGATCACGGCGGAGTTCGGCGCCGCACTGGTCGAGGCGTGCGCCGACGAGGGGCTGAGCGCCGAGTACCTGCCGCCGACCAGCCTGCGGGTGTCTCTCCCCGGAGGCGAGCCCCTCCTGGACAACGACCTCAAGGAGACGTTCGACCAGGCGGCCGTCCTCCCGGACGAGCAGCGGCCCGGCTTCGCCGCCCACTTCGCCGCCTACATGGCCCGCGCGGCCCGGGAGCGGGGCGCTCCCGACGGCACTTCCGCAGCCGACTCCGGAGAGGGCGACGCGGTGGCCGACGCCCTCCTCGCCGCCTTCCGGGAGCAGGGTGTCCAGGTCTCCTTCGAGGGCGCGGACACACTGGTCATGCCGCTGCCCGACGGCAACCAGGCCAGCACCGACATCAGCGGGTTCCGCTCCACCCTGGCCGGGGCCGCCCCCGACCAGGTCGCGCACCACGCGGCCGGGTTCGCCCGTGCGGCCGTCGACCAGTTGGGCAGGGTCACCCGGCAGGGCGCCGACGCCGACGAGGGCGCGGCCGGTGACACAGGAGCAGGGCAGGCCGGGCAGCTCCGGGTCCGCCTCTACCCCGCCACGGCCTTCCCCGAGGGGGTCCTGGAGGAGCTCGTCGCCCGCGAGATCGCGCCCGGCCTGTGGCAGACCGTCGTCGTCGACAGCCCCGAGAGCCTGCAGCCCCTCTCCCGCAAGGTGCACGAGGGCACCGGCCGTCCCGACGACGAGGTCTTCGCCGAGGCCGTGGCCGGGGCCCTGGAGGAACCCGTCGAGGTGAGTGAACACGACCTCGACGGCACCAAGCTCGTGCACATCGGGGGTCAGCACCCCTATGTGGCCGCGCAGGCGCACACCCTCGGACAGCACCTCGGCGAGGCTCCGCACGGAGCCCTCGTGGCCTTCCCCGTCCCCGAGGTGCTCATCGCCCACCCGATCGGTCAGGGCCACCCCCTCGCGGCGATGGAGCACCTCCAGGAGATCGCCGAGCGGTTCACCGCCGACAGCACCAAACCCCTCAGCGCACAGCTCTACTGGTGGCACCCGGACTCGCGCGCCCGGGGACCGGAGGGGGTACCCGACCTGCGGGCCGTGGGCGTCGAGGTCGACCACGAGTCGAAGTCGGTCTCGTTGTACACCTCCGACGAGGAGTTCGGCCCCCTGCTCGACTCCCTGCTCTAGTGCCGCCGCGGCAGGACCGCGCTCAGGGGTGGTCCTGGCCCTGGGCCCGGTGCCTGCCGCGACCCCGCCGGAACCAGTCCCTGACCCGGAACCGCTCCCGCTGTTCGGGGCGGTCGGCGTCGCTGCCCTCCGCGGTGTTCTCAGGACACCCGGGGGACGCCGGGGCGGATCCCGTGACCTCCGACGGCCGGGGCCGGACCGGGGTGCGCCGGTCCGTGTGACGGGAACCGTGCCGTCCCCGCGCTGGTGCCAGCGCCCTGGCGCGCAGCGCGTCACGAGCCCTGGCGGCGGTCGACGCGTCCGGATGGTGGCGGCTGATCGTGTCCAGCACCGGGAGCGTGTCCGGGTGCTCGGGGCTCCACAGCCGGTCCGGGTCGTCGAGGACGAGCTGTTCGATGTCCGGCGCGCCGTCGGCGGAGAGGAAGGGGGACGGGTCCTCGGGGCTGCGCTCCGCGGCCGCCGCGATCATGTCGATGACGATCCAGTGTCCGCGCCCCGCCATGAGCCGCTCGATGTCCTCGGAGGACAGCATCCCCGAGGTGAGCAGGATGATGGCGGACAGACTGACCACGGACGGGCGGTCGGAGAACAGGAGGGCGCGCAGTTCGGGCTCGATCTCGGAACTGGTCGCGTCCAGCACCTTCGTTCCCGTCCAGCGCCGCAGAGCCTGACCGGGGCCGCCGACGACGGCGACGATCTGGCTGAGCGCCTCGGTCGGGGTCCGCGCGTCCAACCACGGGCCGATCTCGGCGAACAGGCGGTCGGGCGGCAGCGCCTCCAGGGCGTCGAGGAACTCGGCCGCCCCCGCCCCCGCGAGGCTGCCCACGAGCGGGGCGTGGACGCCCTCCGCCTCCAGGAGGCGGCGAACCCCGTACTTGCCCAGGGGGGTCAGCTCGACCGCGGGGAGGCCGTGCCCCGGGCACCGGCGAGGCGCGTCGTCCGCCCTGGACTCGACCGCGGCGCCCGTCGCGTCCACCTCGTCCGCCTCCGCGGCGAGGGCCACGCCACCGGTGCTGTCGAGCAGGCGCAGGACCCGCAGGATCCGACCGGAGAGCCACCGCTGATCCCGCGACGGGAGGGGGTCGTCCGAACCCCGCTCCCCGCCGAGTGCTCCCAGGACCGAGCGGAGAAGCACCGGGAACGGGACGCCGAACCCGTCCGGGGCCTCGTAGAGGAAGCGCAGGACCGTGAGAACGAGACAGGGCCCGTCCACCCCCGGACAGGGGAACCCGGGGCCTGCGGAGTCGTCCCGCGCGCGCCCGACGGAGGCCTCGAACACACCGGACCACCAGATCAGGACCTGCTCCGGATCGCGCACCCGTTCCTCCAGGTCGGGTGCGGGCCCGGCCCAGTCGGCGGTCGCCTCCAGCAGGCCGAGGCGCACGGCGGTTCTCCAGGGAAGCGCGAGGCGCGCGGCGTCGGCGGTGGCCGCGTCGACCTGGTCCGGCCACTCGGCCCATGCGGTGATCTCCGTGTCGAGGCCGTGCGGCCACAGCCCCAGCGCCCCGACCGCCGCGTGGGCCTCGTCCGGGTACGGCAGGCCCTCCGCGGTGAGGGGGGTGGCGGGTGCGCTCCAGCGGGCCAGGCGCAGGGCGTCGCGGAGCAGGGGGGTGGTCAGGGCCGCACACGCGAGGACGTCCGACGGGAGGAGTGACACGGGCCTGGCCGTGAACGGCTCCCGGCCCGGGGCCGGCCGGTCATGAGAGGGCAAGTTCGCTCCCAAGGGTCTCGTGGTGTGCGGACCTCCCCTTGTACTCCTCCGGAGCACTGCCGTGGGGCGGATTGGCGAACACGGTCGGTAACGCTTTCCGCCGACGGGGTTCCGGACTCCGGAGGGCGAGAGCACGGGAAGGGAGGATTGTGCACCTCACCTGCGGTGATCCGAGTTGTCCCCCGTCCTCGGTCCGCGCCCGGGCCGAGGAGGGTCGCGGCTCAGGGGGCCGGCGGAGCCGGTTGCGGTGCCGGGCGGGGCCCGAGGCCCGCGGCGCGGGCGGGAGGCCGGAGCGTCACGACTCGGGAGGGGTTTTCCACAGCGCTTGAGCGGTACCCCGTCCGGTCTGCCACCATGTCCGGGGAGGTGCGGATGGGCACGGACAACAGGGATCGCCCTCAGGCCACGCGCAGGAAGGAACGTGAACACAGGCGCAACCGATCGGCGGCACAGACCGGACCGGGATCCGGGACGCAGGCCGGACCGGGATCAGGACCCCAGGCGGGTCCGCACGCGGGACCGCAGACAGGACCGCCGCCGTCCGGACAGTACCTGCCGGGCGACGCCGAACGGGTCCTCGCGCTGGTCGGGCAGGCCGTCCAGGCCTTCCACCACGGACGCCTCGGCCCCGCCCAACGCGTCGTCGGCCTCCTCGCGGCGGGCACCACCGGATGGCGCACGACGGTCGACCGCGTCCTCTTCGCCGAGCTCCAACAGGCCGTGGCCCAGGTGTGGCCCCGCGGCTGGCAACCCGCCGAACTGGTCCGCGGCGCGCGCCGCGAGACCGGTGAGGTCGGATCCGCCCTCACCGCCGACCTGGTGCTGGTCCAGTACCGGAGCTACGCCGCCGCCCGGGTCGCCCCCGAATGGGCCGACCAGGTCCGCGCCCTGGGCGAACCCTGGTGGGACCGGGACGCCGACCACCCGCAGCTGTTCGCCGAACGCCACCGGCTGCGGCGCGTCGCAGCCGTGGACACCGCCCTGCGGGTCCTCACGTTCCTGTACGCCGTGCCCCCGCTCCAGATCTTCTGCCCCCTGCCGGGCCACGCCCGGACCGCTCCCACCGGGGCCACCACCAGGGCCGACCCCGCCAAACTCGCCCGCATCCGCGCCCTCCTGGCCAAGGCGGAGGCCACGGAGTTCCCCGAGGAGGCGGAGGCGCTCTCCGCACGCGCCCAGGAGATGATGGCCAGGCACAGCATCGACCACGCCGCTCTGGCCGCCCAGGCGGGGACCACGGGGGACACCCGCGGCCGCCGCTTACCGGTGGAGGCGCCCTACGAGCAGCACAAGGCCTCCCTGCTGTCCGTGGTCGCGGAGGCCAACCACTGCCGCTCGGTGTGGCACAAGGATCTGGGCATGTGCACCGTCATGGGCGCCGCCGGGGACGTCGACGCGGTCGAACTCCTCTTCACCTCGCTGCTGCTCCAGGCCACCAGGGCCATGCGCCAGGCCGGGGCCACCCGCGACGCCTACGGCCGCTCCACCACGCGCTCGTTCCGCACCTCGTTCCTCGCGGCCTTCATCACGCGCGTCGGTGAACGCCTGGCGGAGGCCGCCGTCGCCGGACGGGACCGGGCCGTCGACGAGTACGCCGAGTCGGGCACCGACCTGGTGCCGGTCCTGGCCCGCAGGGAGCGCGAGGTGGAGGAGGCGTTCGCGGAGGCCTTCCCCGAGCTGGTGGAGGTGCCCGTGGCCAGCTCCTCCAACGCCGACGGGTGGTCGGCGGGCCGCGCGGCGGCCGACGCCGCCGACTTCGGTGTCCGCAACCCGTTGGACGGGTGACCCTCCCCGGGCAGGCGGGCTCCGAGTCGTGTGCTCGGAACAGGGAGCCGTTCGCCCCCCCCCGGCAGCTGTGCCGGGGGCGGTCGGCTCCCGCACTCAAACGGATCAGGCTGTGCGCCGCCCGGGCACCGGGCGACGGTCAGGGGTCGTCCGGGGGCGCGGGCTCGACCGGTGCGGATACCGGTGCGAGGGCTCCCAGGTGAGGAGAAGCCGGAGGAGACCTGGAAGTGCCCTCCCTCCGTGTCTCGACGGGGCCCGGGCAACAGGCCTCCGTCACAGGCCCACACCGTCCAACTCGGCGAGGAACCGCCGCTTGCGCCGGTGCTCCCTGCGCAGACCGGCCACGAACTCGGCCGCGTCCTCGGCCGTGCCGATGCGCTCGTACAGCCCGTGGGCCTTGCGGGCCAGTTCTGCCGCTCGCGGGTAGAGCGCCGTATCCGCCCGCGCGACCAGCCGGGAGGCCTGCGACACGTACACGCCGAGGGAGTCGCGTGGATGGTCGTCCTCCCTCAGCGCGGCGATTTTCAACCACTGCCCGTCATCACAGCCGTGTTCCACGGCGGCTTCCCAGGCCTCGTCCCCGCTGCCCTCCGAGAGGAGCACCTCCACGAGGGAACACGGGAAGTGCCGGATGCTCCGTCGGGCCGCCGACCTCCGCAGCACGGCCAAGGCCTGGACCCGGACCTGGGGCCACTCCTCCGCGGCGCCGTCCTCGCGCAGGGAACGGTAGGTCTCCACGTCGAGGGAGCGCTCGAACGCCTCCCACCGCACCCGCCGCAGGTCCTCCCACCTCCCCGCGGCGCGGTAGGCGCCCACGACATGGTCCATGAGCCGCTCGTCGGGACGGCCCTCCCTCTCGGCCAGTCCCCGCTCGGCCCACTCCAGGGCCTCGCCCTCGCGCCCGGCGGAGCACAGGGCGTCGACGATCCCCGCGTAGTACACCCCGTCCTGGTCCTGGGAGCAGACGCGTACGAACAGGTCCACGTCACCGCTGACCCGGGCGAACTCGGTCATCAGGAAACGCGAACCCCGGTCGCCGGACGGACTGTCCGCCCTGATGTCGGCCAGCCTGTCCCCGTAGTGTTCCAATCCCGCTTCCCCCAGGGCCTCGACGTAGGACTCCAGCAGGAGCTCGGGGACGCCTGAGCCGTTCAGCTGCCGGTCCAGGAGCCACTCCGCCAGCCCCACCGGATCGGGACCGGCCTTCGCACACGCCTCGACGTGTGCCTCCAGGATGTGCTGGGCGGCATCGCCCACGTGGCCGGCCGAGTCGTCGGTGAGGGGCATGTACTCCCCGAGCCGCCCGATCGCGTACCGGGCGAGCTCCTCGGCTGCGTCGTGCAGGCCGTCCTCCACAAGCCGTTCGAGCTCATCGGCGACGTGGGACACCGTTTCCGCGTACTCCCGGGCCTCGCGGTACTCCACGAAACCGTCGATGCGAAGGGCACGGTCGACGAAGTCGCGCAGGACGGCCATGCGCACACCGCCACCGGAGGCGGTGGCGGCTGCGGAGATCGCGCGAGCCTCCAACCGCAGGCCGAGCGCCTCGTCGGTGTCCGCCGCTGCCAACAGCAGGTCGACCAGCTCGGCGTGCTGGAGCGACTCCAGGAACGCGCGGGTGTCCGGTGACGCCGCGGTGGTGGGGAGGGCCGCCCCGTGCTCCACGGTGGAGAGGTACACCAGGCCGAGCGCCACGCAGTGCTTGCAGAAGTTGCCGTCCTCCGCCCACGGGCAGTCGCACTCCCAGGACATGCCGGACCGGCGAGGTGTGAGTGCCACCTGGTAGGCGTGGGTCCCGGTGACCGTGCCGCGCACGGTCGTCCCGTCGGTGGACAGCCCCTCCACCGCAGGGACGTAGGAAACGCCGCGGTCGAAGGACCTGGGGCCGGCCAGTTCGAGGAGTCCCTCACGGGAGAAGGCACGCATCCGCCCATTGAACACCGGATGCCGACCTGGTCGACTGCGGTTGTGGTGACTCGTCCGGTCAGAGAGGGGCTCTTCGGGCCGGACAGGAGTGCCGTCCGGCCGTTCGGGGCGGGCCCGGGAACCGGGCCCGCCCCTGCCCTCACACGTCGCAGCTCTGGCAGCGGCGGGTGGCGACCCGCTTGGTGTTGCCGTGCGTGGCCTGGGCCGGAGCCCCCTGACTGATGCGCCGCCACAGCTGGGGGTCGGGTTCGGGGATCCACCCCCACAGCGGCGCCGTGACCTCGTTGTCGTTCTGGTGCAGGCAGCCCGGACGGTGGGCCACGCCCCGGGGTGAGACGAGGATGGCGCCAGTGGGGAAGACGGAGCCGGCTGACACGGAACCGGTGCCCCGTGTCCGTGTGGGCCCGCCGTCCGTGCCGAGGGAGCAGGCGCAGCCGCCGCCGATGGGGAGTTCACAGAAATCGCAGCGTTCCATGGTTCTCATCGTGCGCGACCCCTGTGACCATCCGGCTTCGAGGAAACCGCCTGTGCGCGGGCCTGTCGAGGTAGTGGCAGGTCACGGAGGCGGATGGCCGGAAGCGGTCACCTTCGCGGACACGGCCCCTGGGGGTTGGCCGACGTGCCCCGAGCCCGTCGGACCCCTCCTGCTGCCCGACCGGTGCTTCGTGAAGCGTCAGTCCACAGGAACGCTCTGGGAGAGCACACGGGTCCTCAGGAACGGGATGGTCCTGGCCATCACCGCGGACACCACGACGCAGTAGCCGCCCAGAGCGGCCAACTGGGCGGGGTAGGGGACCCCGGCGTCGATGAGCAGCCCCGCCGTACCGGGACCGGCCGCGGAGGCGAACACCATGATCGCCACGATCACCGACCGGATCGAACCCAGGTGCGTGATGCCGTAGATCTCCGGCCACACCGCGCCGAACAGGCTCAGGGACAGGCCGTTGGTGACGCCGTACAGCGCCATGAAGGCGAAGGCGCCCCACTGGCCGGGCACCGCGGCCAGCACGAACAGCCCGACCCCGAGCGGCAGCAGGTAGACGGGGACCAGCCGCATCGCGCTGAACCGGTCCACCAACTGCCCTCCCACCAGGTTGAACACGACCGTGGTCACCGCGTACACGGTGAACGCGGTGGCGAACGCCGCGGGCGCCCACCCGCGCGACTCCACCAGGTACACCTGGTGGAAGAACACCGTGTTGCCGACCAGGGCGGGGGCCGCCATCGCCGCCGCGACCAGGTAGAAGCAGGGGTCCCGCAGCGTCTGGCGGCGTGTCCAGTCCCGCGCCCGCAGGCCCGGGCCCTCCTCGGACACCGGGGCGGGTTCGCGCTCGGCGCGCATGAGCGCCGCGACCGGCCAGGCGAGGACGAGCAGGAGCACCACGGCCGCCCACCACGTCCCGCGCCAGCCGACCAGGGCGACGAGCGACACCACCGCCAGGGGGAGCAGCGCCTCACCGGTGTTCAGCCCCAGCGTCGCCACCGACGTGGCGCGTCCGCGTTCACGGCCGAACCACCGTCCCATGAGCGTGAACGAGGTGTGCGTCATCATCCCCTGCCCGAACAGGCGCAGGAGGAACAGCGCTCCGAAGAGCGCGACGACGTGCGCCGACAGGGCCATCGCCACCGCCCCCGCGGCCAGGAACACGAAGACGCCGAACACGACTCCCGCCGAGCCGGAGCGGTCGACCACCGAGCCGATCTGCGTCAGGGCCAGGGCGCTCGCCAGGGTCGCGAACATGAAGAGCGAACCGAACTCCCCATGGGAGAGGCCGTACTCCGCCCTGATGTCGCCGGCGAACAGCGAGACGAAGAAGGTCTGTCCGAAGGCGGACATGAGGAAGAGCGCGAAACCTCCGACGAGCCAGCGCCGGTTCGAGTGCAGGAAACGCAGGTAGCCGGGCATGCCCACTCTTCGCTTGTCGTGTCCGGGCGTGCCCTCGGGCCGACCGGCCTCGTCGCACGCCGGGCCGCAGGGGCACCCGGACGGGGGAGACGCGGTCGCGGCCGATATTAGCCCTCCGCCCTCGGCCTCCACGCGGCCCACCCCGCTGACGGCCCCACCGGACTCCGCTCGGCGAGGACTCCCGCCAGGAGCCGTCCGTACGCTGCCGTCCGGCTCCGACGGCGCAGCGCGACACGGGGGCGTCCCCCTATCCGCGCACCTCCTCCGCAGTGCTCCCGAGCACCGCGAGGATGTCGCTGTCCCCGCGGTCGGCGAGGTGCTCCCGGGCCTCCTGGAGGGAGGCGCCCGGTTCGAGACCGATCGCCGCGGTCAGGGCGGACACGGAGCCCGGGCCGCCGCCCGTTCCGGTGACCCCGGCCAGGTGCAGTGCCCGGGACAGCGGTGCGGTGTGCGGGCACTCGGCGGGGGACACCCGGCACACGACACGGCCCTCGGAGATCGTGATAAAGGCGTGGTCGCCCTCGGTGGCGTCCGCCTCGAGGAGGAGCGTCCGGACCGAGCTCATCAGCGGCTGGTTCTTCCAGGCCGCCACAGCGTCACGGTCCCCGATCCGCACCGGGGTCCGCGCTCCGGGATACATGCCCGCCCACGACGCGAAACCGATCGGCATGGGGAAACCCGAGCCGCGCAGGTGCTCGGCGTTGAGGTCCAGGCGCAGCCACCAGGTGCCGTCGGTGCGGAAGCAGCGGCGGGTCCTCTCCACGGTGCGCCGGGGCCGGTAGGAATCGGCTGCGGGCGCGGAACCGTCGGGGAGCCCGACCCAGCCGGCACGGGGGCGGGTGAACTCGCTGCCCGCGGCCAGGGCGCGCACGGACCCCTCCGTGACGTCGAACCGGCTGGAGATGAGCTCGGCGAGCTCCGTCACGTGCATCTGACCGCCGGCCCGCCCCAGTTCGCGGCGCATCGTCTCCTCGACCCCCAGGTACTCCTCGCCGCCCCACGCGCGCAGTCCGAACACGCGGCGGTCGCGCCGGATGAGGCGGTCGTCGTTGTGGATCCGGTCGCGGAAACCGGCCTCGTTGAAGCCGCCGCCGATGTGGGAGATGAGCTCGTCGACGTGCAGGGGCCGCTCCAGAGCGGAGAGGACCGCGAACGCCTTGTCCGGAAGACTGCGGCCCCAGCGGACGAGACGGTCGGCCACGACGCGGGTCTGCGGCAGGGTCTCCAGCCACGCCCGCGCGTGTTCGGTGAGGACGCCTGACGCGTGGGCGGTTTCCAGCACTTCGGTGAGCGGCAGGGCGGCCCTGGTCTCCAACAGGGCCGCCACATCCGTGGCGAGGGTGTCGGCGGACTCGGTCACGAGCCAGTCCTCCGCTGTGCGGTGGTGTGCGGGAAGCATGCCGAGGACGACGCGTCCCAGCGGGATGCCCAGCGACGGCACGGTGAGTGTGTGCTCGGGGCGCAGCGCCCAGAAGGCGTCGAGAGGAGCGGCCGTGCCCAGCCGGGCGGAGACGGAGTCCACATGGGCGCGCAGGGTGTCGCCGAACGGGGACTCCGACCAGGAGCGAAGGTCCTGCTCGACCTGTTTGTGGATCTGTCGGATCCGCTCCCGTGTGACTCCGAAGTCGGCGCCGATCGTGTCGAGGGTGTCGGGCGAGTCGGTGAAGATCCGCCGGGAGGCCACCGCGCGGTGCCGCTCGTCGCCCACCGCGAACCAGGAGTCGACCTCGGAGAGCAGGGAAACGGAGGTCAGTTCCGGGCGGACCGCCGGTTCCGGCTCCCGGAGGTGGTCGGCGGCAGGGCGGGGCTCCGGGACGGCACTGACGGGCGCGGGGGTGTCCGGTGTGCCGGCAGGTGGTTCGGCGTGGGCTGGGGAGACCGGGGAGGAGGGGTCGGGATCACCGGTGCTCGCCCCGGCTGCGGCCTTCCCCGCTCCGGCCTCGCGGACCGGCTCGGCCGGCCCGGTCGACTCGGCCGGTCGGGATGCCGGTGCAGCCGCCGGTTCCTCACGTCGGTCGTCCCGGCCCTGTTCCCGGGGCAGCCGTTCGAGGACGGACAGGAAGCCGTCGCGGAGCACCGCCCCGACCCGGCCCTCGTCGGTCTCCGCGGTCAGGCGCCACAGGGGGGTGCTGAGGAGTTGCTCGTGGTCCGGGTTCTCATCGCCTCCCGCTCCCGGTAGGCCGGACACGTACAGCGCCGGCATCACCTCGCCCGGGGTCTGCCCCTCCCAGCGCCGGAGCGCGAGCCGGGCCATCCCGGCCGCGAGGTGGTCCGCCCCGACCCTGCCCAGAACGAGGGGCAGGCGCAGTCGGCGCCACCAGCGTTCCTCGGGAAGGGACGGGTGGCCGAGCGACTCGGTGACGAGGTCGTCGCAGGTGCGGTCGAGAGCGGGTACGAGATCGGTGAGTCGGAAGTCGACAGGCCGGGACAAGGAGGGGCCTCTCACGTCGCGGGACGGCATCGGGCTCACGCTAGAGGCGGCCGCTGACAGTTCCCTTTCGAGCGCCGGCGTCCCGGCCCCGGCGTCCCGGCCACGACGTCCGGCTTCGGCCAGGCCGGGTCCGGACCAGGTGTTCGCTTTGGGGTCATACGAGGCCTTGTAATCGGGCGGCCGTAAACCCCTTGCGTGGAGCGGAGGCGATTGCTGAGGCCTCCCTTTTTTCCGGGGGATCATATTGGGACATGTCCTCCGAGAAGGATTATTCTACGCAAAAGGATTTAAGGCATGGTGTGGCGAATAGTGGTGCCTTTTTGTTGTCTTTGGTGCCCTTAAGTGACGGGTTTGAGCTGGTGTTGAAGGTGGGGATCTGAGTATCCTCGCGGTTTCCTCATGAATGTACGGGCGCGGGCGTCGGATTCCGAGTCTCCTTCGTATAAGCGAAAAAAAGCGATTTCGCTGCCGTGTCCTCAAGCTCTCTCCTATGGTGATCAGCGGTTTACGGGGCGCGGTTCTGGGTCCACCAGCGCTGGGCGGCTCGCGTAGGCGATCAGCCAACCCTCCTTCCCCTCGCCCGTCCCGCGGGTCCCCAGGGGGCACGCGGGACGGGTACAACGACCACCACGAGGAGACACAGCCCGGATGTCGATCGACTCAGCCCCCGAGGTACGGACCAGCGAGCAGCGGAGCCTGGCGACCGCGGCGGCGCGCAACCTCGCCACCACCACCAAGTCCGCGCCGCAGATGCAGGGCATCAGCTCCCGCTGGCTGCTGAAGACGCTCCCGTGGGTCCAGGCCGACGGCGGCGCCTACCGGGTCAACCGGCGCCTGACCTACACCATCGGCGACGGCCGGATCGACTTCGACCAGACCGGTTCCGAGGTCCGCGTCATCCCGGGCGAGCTCGGCGAGCTCTCCCTGCTGCGCGGCTACGAGGACACTGAGGTCCTGGAGGCCCTGGCCGGACGCTTCGTCCAGCGCGAGTTCGAGGCGGGGCAGGTCCTGGCGCAGGAGGGGACCCCCGCCGACACCCTCTACCTCCTGGCGCACGGCCGCGTGCACAAGACCAGCAACGGCCACTACGGCGAGGTCAACCGCCTCGGCATCCTGGCCGACGGCGACAAGTTCGGGGACCGCTACCTCCTCGCGACCGAACCGCTCTGGGACTACACCGTCAAGGCGGCGACCTCCGGAGTCCTGCTGGAGCTGCCCCGCCGGGACTTCATCGCCATCCTCGACGACTCGCCCAGCCTCCAGGCCCAGGTGCAGCAGTTCCTGTCCCTGCCCGAGCACCGGCAGAACAAGCACGGCGAGGCCGAGATCGCCCTGTCCTCCGGCCACGTCGGGGAGATGGAGCTGCCCGGCACCTTCGTGGACTACGAGCTCAAGCCCCGCGAGTACGAGCTGAGCGTCGCCCAGACGGTGCTCCGCGTGCACTCCCGGGTCGCGGACCTCTACAACAAGCCGATGAACCAGACCGAGCAGCAGCTGCGTCTGACCATCGAGGCGCTCCGCGAGCGCCAGGAGTTCGAACTGGTCAACAACCGCGACTTCGGCCTGCTCCACAACGCCGACTTCAAGCAGCGGATCCAGACCCACGAGGGACCGCCCACCCCGGACGACCTCGACGACCTGCTGAGCATGCGCCGCAACACCCAGTTCATGTTCGCCCACCCCCGCGCCATCGCCGCCTTCGGCAAGGAGTGCAACAAGCGCGGCCTCAACATCGGCACGGTCGACGTCAACGGGCACCACCTGCCCGCGTGGCGCGGCGTGCCGCTCCTCCCGTGCGGGAAGATCCCCGTCTCGGAGCACCAGACCTCGTCGATCATCGCCATCCGCACCGGCGAGGACAACGAGGGGGTCATCGGGCTGCACCAGACCGGGCTCCCCGACGAGGTCGAGCCCGGCCTCAACGCGCGGTTCATGGGCATCGACGACAAGGCGATCATCTCCTACCTGGTCAGCACCTACTTCTCCGCCGCGGTGCTCGTCCCCGACGCCATCGGCATCCTGGAGAACGCCGAGGTCCGGCCCCGTGCCTGAGCGCCCGACACTGTCAGGGAAGGAGGACTGAGACGGTGTCACTGCTGACCCGGATGTCCGCCTCCACCGCCACCCACAAGGCGGCGGACCTGGTGGACGCCCTGCTCCGCGACTCCAACCGACCCGGAAGACCGGACCTGCTGGCGCCCCCGGCTGTACCGGCACCGCAGGGGGGCACGCCGGAGGGCCCCTCCGCTCCGCGCCTCCCCGGCGGGCCCACGGGGCTCGGCGTCTCGGCGGCCACGATCCGGCTCCCGGCCCCGCCCGCCCGGCAGCGCGCCGCGGTCCCCCTCGGGGCCCCGGCCCCGAGCCCTGCCGGGGTCGGAGCACGGTCCGTCCCGCGGATCCCCGCGACGCCGCCCGGCGCGGGGAACATCGGCTCCCACGGGGGAGGGAGGTCTCCGGGCACCATCCGCCCGGCGGAGTCCCGACGCCCACCGGCGGACAGCGCGTCCGCCGTGCCCGTGCTGTACTGCCCGCCGGCCCTCCGCGACGACCCGGCCCTGGGCGACGAGGTCGACGACCGGCTCGTCGAGTGGGCGGAGGAGGTGGGGGTCTACCCCGGCCAGCTCGACCGTGTCAGGTCGGCCGGCTTCGGACGCCTCATCATGCTCGCCCACCCCGAGACGGACGATCCCGAACGGCTGCTGGCGGCGGCCAAGTGCGCCCTGGCTGAGTGGTCCGTGGACGACCACTACGTCGACGGCGAGGTCGAGGAGGCGCAGCCGGAACTGCTCGGCCAGCGTCTGGCCATCGCCCACTCGGTGATCGACCAGGCCCACCTCCCGCTGAGCTACGCGCCCCAGCTGGAGGAGGTCGTCCAGGGCGATCCGGTGATGGTCGCCCTGCGCTCCAGCCTGAAGAACCTCGCCCGCTACGGCTCGTCGGCCCAGGTGCGCAGGCTCCGCCACGAGCTGGCCATCATGTTCGTGGCCTACAACCAGGAGGGCGTCTGGGCGGCGACGGGGCAGCGGCCGCCGGTCTGGGAGTTCCTCATGCACCGGCACGAGAACAGCTTCGTGCCCTGCATGGCGCTCATCGACACGGTCGCCGGCTACGAGCTCCCCGCGGAGGAGTTCTCCGACCCCAGGGTGCGTCGCCTGTTCACCATGGCCGGCTCGGCGAGCGTGATCGTGAACGACCTGTACTCGATGGGCAAGGAGGACCCCTCCGACTTCAGCGTCCCACGGTTGATCGCCACCGAGGACGGGTGCTCCGAGCGCGAGGCGATCGAGCGCACCGTCGTGCTCCACGACGAGCTGATGCACACCTACGAGGCGGAGGCCTCCGCCCTGGCCCTCACCGGCTCGCCCGAGCTGCGCCGGTTCCTGGCCGGCGTGTGGGCCTGGTGCGGCGGGAGCCGCGAATGGCACGCCCGCACCGCCCGCTACCACGGGACGGGCGCCACCTGAGGGGGACACGACCCCCTGAACGTCACCACCGCGGCCCGGGCCCTGCCCGGGCCGCGCGGAAACCACCACAAGGAGTACACCCGATGACCACGACCATGCCCTCCTCGGACAACGTGCTGCGCACGGCCTACCAGAAGTCCGTGGCCGAGTACTGGAACGCGGAGAAGGACCCCGTCAACATCCGCCTCGGCGAGGTGGACGGCTTCTTCCACCACCACTACGGGCTGGGAGACTACGACCCGTCCGTCCTGGCGGGCCCGGAGGAGACCCGCGACGAGCGCATCATCGAGGAGCTGCACCGCCTCGAGACGGCCCAGGCGAACGTGCTCATCGACCACCTCGGCAACATCAGGCCCGAGGACCGCATCCAGGACACCGGTTCCGGCCGTGGCGGCACCAGCTTCATGGCCAACCAGCGCTTCGGCTGCTATGTGGACGGTGTGTCCATCTCGCAGCAGCAGGTCGACTTCGCCAACGAGCAGGCGCGCGACCGGGGCGTGGACGACAAGGTGCGCTTCCACTTCCGCAACATGCTGGACACCGGCTTCGAGACGGGGTCCCTGCGTGCCAGCTGGAACAACGAGTCCACCATGTACGTCGACCTGTTCGAGCTGTTCAGCGAGCACTCCCGCCTGCTGCAGCACGGCGGGCGCTACGTCACCATCACCGGCTGCTCCAACGACGTGACCGGCGGCCGCTCCAAGGCGGTCAGCCGCATCGACGAGCAGTACACGTGCAACATCCACCCCCGCAGCGAGTACTTCAAGGCGATGGCGGCCAACAACCTCGTCCCCATCAACGTCATCGACCTCACCGCGGACACGATCCCGTACTGGGAGCTGCGCGCGCAGTCCTCGGTCGCCACCGGCGTCGAGGACCCGTTCCTCACCGCGTACAAGGAGGGCAGCTTCCACTACCTCCTCATCGCCGCCGACAAGGTCTGACCTCCAGGCTGTGCACGCGGGCGCTCCCGGCGGTGACGGTGGGCGCCCGCGCCTCGTTCCCGACCCCGTATCCCCGAGCGCCGTAGGACACAGGCTGTGAGGCCGCGTCTCGGGGGACCGCAACCGCGGACGGGGTGACGGGGCGACTGACCCGCAGCACGGGTGCCGTCCGCCCCTCCCCGTCCGCCGAACCGAAGGACGTTCATGACCACGAGCCCCGCCACCGCACACACCGGAACCGCCGCCACCGCCCCGCCCGCGGACACCGCGGACGGCCGGATCATGCTCGAACTGGTCGACGAGGCGGGAACCACCATCGGCACGGCCGAGAAGCTCTCCGCGCACCTCGCCCCCGGGCGGCTGCACCGGGCCTTCTCGGTCTTCCTCCTCGACGGCCGGGGCCGCCTCCTGCTCCAGCGCCGCGCCCTGGGCAAGTACCACTCGCCCGGCGTCTGGTCGAACACCTGCTGCGGCCACCCGTACCCCGGGGAACCGCCGTTCGCGGCCGCCGCCCGCCGCGTCGGCGAGGAGCTGGGCGTGGCGCCCGCGCTGATGCGCGAGGCCGGCACCGTGCGCTACCACCACCCGGACCCGGACTCCGGGTTGGTCGAGCAGGAGTACAACCACCTGTTCGTGGGCCTGGTGGACGACGGGCTGAGCCCCGACCCGGACGAGATCGCCGAGACGGCCTTCGTCGAACCGGAGGAGCTGGCGAAGCTGGTGCGCGCGGACCCGTTCTCGGTGTGGTTCGCGACGGTGCTTGACGCGGCCCGGCCGGGGCTCCGCGAACTGGCGCCCGCCGCCGGCTGGTAGTCGGCCCTGGACGCGCTTCGGGGTCCGTCGGCGGACCGGATCATCCTGCCGACGGCCCCCGGAACCTCCCGGTGACCGTGCTCAGCCCGCCTTCGAGGTCAGCCCGGTCAGGAACTCCTGCGTCTCGGAGTCCGTCGAGTACAGGACCGTGCCCCGCATCCCACGTGTGAGCAGCACCTTGTAGGTGTTGCGGATGAGCGCCTCGGCCTCGGTGTCGGTCGTCTTCGTCCCCGTAGAGCCGGGTCCCCAGCGTTCGGTTATGCCTTTGAACGGATTCAGGGGTCGGTGCCAGGGCGCACCGTGGCGGTGATCGTCTCGCGCAGACGCTCCGCACCGGGATCGGTGAAGCCCGCGAGGGCGTCCAGGGCTTCGCGCCAGTGCACCTGGGCCTTCCCAGGGTCACCGTTCCGAGTCGCCACGACGGCCAGACGGTTCAGGCTGACCGCCAGGTTCCACCGGGCCCCGTTCCTTCGATAGCCGTTGGCTGCCTGGCGGTAGAACTGTGCCGCCTCTTCGAGGCGGTCGAGGGATGCATAGACCTCGCCCACGCCCTCGAAGGATTCGGACTCGCGGACGTGGTCGCCGATCGAACGGTGCAGGCCCGCAGCCTCGTGGAAGCTGGCCAGGGCCTCCTCCGGTCGCTGAAGCAGCGTGTGGATCCGACCGAGCTCCAGGAGGGCGAATCCTTCGCGATCGGTGTGCTCGAGATCCTGCGCGATCTCCAGTGCCAGCCGTGTCAGTTCCAGGGACCGGTCGGCCTGGTCCAGCTCCCGCAGGGCCGCGCTCAGGGAGGTCAAACAGGCGAACTCGCTCATCCGGTTGCCGGTCTCCCGGTGGATCTCCAGAGCCTGTTCGGCCAGGGCCACCGCGTCTTCACGCAGTCCCAGGTCCAGGAGGCAGCGGACCAGGTTCCCCAGAGCGATTCCTTCCCACAGCCGGTCACCGAGGTCCCGGGCGGCCGCGCCGGCACGTTCGAGATGGTCACGTGCCTCGTCGAGTCGGTGGCCGCGCAGATGGGCCAGGCCGAGGGCGTTCAGGGACATGACCATCCCCGGTTCGTCACCCAGCTCCCGTCGCAGTTCGAGGGCACGCGTGTGGCGCTCGATCCCCTCGACGGGCCGGTTGGACTGCAGGTGGGCTATGCCCAGGTGCTCCCACAGGTCGGACTCTGCCCTGGGACGGTTCTCGTGTCGCACAGCCACCAGCCCGCGATCGAGGGCGCCGATCCACGCCTGGCCGTGCACGGGGAAGTGCCCCAGGACGTAGGGGAGACGCCAGGTGAGGTGGTCGAACCCTTGCACAGCAGCTGTCTCCGCCGCGGCCATCAGGTTCGCCGACTCCAGTTCGAACCATCGGAGCGCGCCGGAGTTGTCGGCCGGCACGGTGTCGAACCGGGCGGCCGACTCCTGTCCCGCGCCGGTGGGTATCTCGTCGGGCTCCGGGCGTCGCAGGTTGGTGTCGACGACCTGGACCGCCGCGTAGGCGGTGCGCAGATACCAGGTCAGGAGCCGCTCCAGCGCCGCACGCCGCAGGTAGGGCTCCTCCTCGTCGCGCACCTGGTCCATCGCGTAGGAGCGGATCAGGTCGTGGAACCGGTAGCGGTCCGCGCCGGTCTGTTCCAGCAGGTGGGCGCCGACGAGGCTGTCCAGGGAGCGCCGGGCGCGACGGACGGGCAGATCCGCGAGGGCGGCCGCAGCCCCGACGTCGAAATCCCGTCCGGGGTGAAGGCCCAGGAGCCGGAACAGCCGCGCGGCGTCCTGGGGAAGGACCCGGTAGGACCAGGCGAAGACGGAGCGAACGGTGTCGGCCTCCTCCTCGTCGTCGGTGGCCAGGGCGTCCCACAGCGCGGACTCGTCACGCAGATCCTGGATGAGGTCGGCGAGCGGCATGTGCGGACGGCTGGCCGCGCGTTCTGCGGCGATGCGCAGGGCCAACGGGAGCTGCCCGCACAGGCGGGCGAGTTCGGCGACTTCCTGGGGGTCGTCCTGGGGCCGGTGGTGGACGGTCACGTACTCCAGGAGTTCCACCGCCTCGGCGGGGTCGAGGGTACGCACGGTGAGGCGCTGTGCCCCGTCCCTGGCGACCAGGCCGGACAGCCGGTCCCTGCTGGTGATGACGACCGCGCACTCGGAGGACCCCGGTAGCAGCGGACGGACCTGGGCGGCGGTCGAGGCGTTGTCCAGCAGGATCAGAACGCGCTTACGCGCCAGGAAGGACCGGTAGAGGGCGGCTCGGCTGTCGGTGTCGGGGGGAATCGATCCGGCGGAGACACCGAACGCCCGCAGGAAACGCTCCAGCACCTGCTCCGGGGCCGCAGGCAGGCCGGGGCCGTAGCCTTGGAGGTCGACATAGAGCTGACCGTCGGGAAAGTGGTCGTGGACCCGGTGAGCCCAGCGCAGAGCGAGCGCGGTCTTGCCCACCCCTGCTGTGCCGACGACGACGTGGATCGTGGCTTCTGAGGGCCCGTCCGCGCCCTGCCCGGTGCCCGGCAGGCGGCTGCTGAGCACCTCGAGTTCCCCGGTACGGTTCACGAACCCGCGTACGTCCCCGGGCAACTGTCTGGGCACGGGGGCACTGAAGCGCTCCGAACGGTCCGCGTGGAAGTGCACCCCGCCGCGGACGTCCCGCGCCTGCACCGCCCGGCCGGAGACATCGGACATGCGTGACCGCGTGTTCGCCGGCGGCTTCTCCTCGGGTTCCTCACCGTGCTGGGGTGTGCGGCTATCGGGCACGGGTGGATTCCGTGTCGGACACCTCGCGGACGAAGTAGTCCTCCAGGACTTCGGCCCGCCTGTGCAGCGCCGCGATCTCGGACCGGCATCCCTCGATGACGGCGGGGTCGGTGAACCGGATCGCGCCTTCGGCCACGCCCTCCGCGTCGTAGAGGACGCTGTAGGCCACCGTGTCTCCGAGGACGACGATCTCCGGAACGGGACGCTCCCGCTCGAAGGCCGCGAGCGGGTCAGGCGAGATGACCCGGATGTCCTCGCCGCACTGGGCACGGACCCGAAGTGAGTGCAGTTCCCACAGCAGGTAGGTTGGGAAGGGTTTCTCCACGACCCGGACCCGCCGAACCGCGCACCCTGCCTGGGTGAGCCGTTCGAACTGCTCGCGCAGGGCGGGACGCCTGGCCTCCAGCAGACGCAAGGACTCCCCGCGCAGGTCTTGGAGGAACGCCATCCAGCTGTCACTCTCCGGCTGATGGAACGCCTGCTGTCGTTCGAGCTTCCAGGCATCGGCATTGCGGAGCGAGGAGAAGCGTTCGTCGAAGTCCTCGTCGTAGTCCGAGAGGTCCAAGTGATCGCCGGGAAGGGAATGTATGGTGTCAAGCATCAGGAATATCCGATTTCGCAGAGATCAGGGTCGACCGCGGGATGATGACCAGCCGCTCGTTCTGCGCGATGGTCACACCCCTGGGAAGTCGTCGGGCGTAGGAATCGGTCAGATCACGACCGATGACCGCGATGTCGCCGTTGTCGAGTTCCCAGATATCCGGACACTTGCCCACGTTGTCCGAATTGCCAAGCTCGGCGGGTGAAGCTCCGAGCCTTCGTGTCATCTCCGCCGTCGCGTCCGCCTCCCAGTGGTGGCGTACCATCGCTTCCCTTCCGCGTTCTCTGATCCAGGGTGAGTGCGTTTTCCGAGAAAAGTAACATGAAACGTTCATTGCTCGGAGGCAGATTTGAGTACCGGAGGGTCACGGCCTGGTTCCCTGTGTCGACAGGGCTTGCGGGCGGCGTTGGACGGAGTCGGGCGGCCGGTCGACCAAGGCGAAGGGCAGTTCACGGGGCTCGTGGGACACGGTGTGTGGGCTGCAGGAGGGTCGTTTCTCATGGGAGCCCTGGCCGTATCCAGGTGAAAAAAGTGGCTGGATCATGCGCTGATGTCGACGCGGTTCCTGAGTATGAAAAGTCGCATTCAATCGTTCTTGTCGACCCTGTGTGTCCAGGACGGTGCTCTGGAGCTGTCGCTTCGGAATGGGTGGGAGCCAAGTGCTTCGGTTTGATCAGGCATGATGCATGATCAACGCAGTGAGGGGCAAAATAGATGTTGCTGGCACAAGGGGCGAAAGGCTCTTTCTTGTGGCCGTTTTCGGTCATCTGAATGAGCGGACTTCTCTTCACCTCCGCCACTAGAGTCGCTGCGCCATCACACCCCCCCACCATGCGAGGAGTACGGTGCCTGCCGAGCGAATCTGGCTGGATGTCCCCTACACGGAGAAGGACCTGGCCAAGGCGGAGGGTGCGAGGTGGGACCCCCAGGCGCGTCGCTGGTTCGCGCCCCGGCCCGGACTCGCAGGGCTGGAGCGCTGGGTGGCCCGTCCTGACATCCCCGACCTGTTGCCAGGCGAGGACCGTTCGCTGGGTTCGGGGTTGTTCGTCGACCTGGTCCCCACCACCTGCTGGTTCACCAATGTGCGTTCGTGTGTGTCACCGCAGGACTGGGAACGGTTGCGCCGCACGGTCGCGAACCGGGCCGGTCAGGTGTGCGAGGTGTGCGGAGCGAGCGCGGATCGGGAAGAGAGGCGCTGGCTGGAGGTACATGAGAGGTGGACCTTCGACGAGCGGACCAGGACACAGACCCTGCGGCGGCTGATCTGCGTCTGTACCCCCTGCCACACTGTCACCCACTTCGGTCTGGCCCAGGTGCGAGGGATGGCCGACCAGGCGATGTCTCACCTGATCGCGGTCACCGGTGCTTCTCCCGCAGCCGCCCGGCGACATGTCAGCGAGGCGTTCGCGCTGTGGGAACGCCGTTCGAGCGTGGTGTGGGAGTTGGACCTGCGCATGTTGACGGGGGTCGGGGTCACCGTCCAGCCTCCGCCCGAAGCATGGCAGCGAGCCGAGGACGCACGGAGAGAGCTGTCGCGGCAGCGGGCACCGTGGTGGTGTGAAGCGGGCGCTCGGGGCGACGGGCTCAAATCGGTCGGGCCGGTGCGGGCAGTCTCCCCGGGGTCGACGTCGAGCACGTGGACGCCCTCGGCAGAGGAGACCACGATCGTGCCGGCGGGGGTGACCAGAAGGTCACACACCTGTGGCGGCACCGACCAGGGGATGACGACCTTCTCCGGGGTGTCCGTGTCCAGGAACAGATGGCACAACCGCGCCGGAAGCTCCTGCGGGTAGTCCTGTTCCTCGACGAGGACGGCGACCGGCCGTCCGCCCCACTCGGTCACCCGCGACACCACCACCCACGGATTTACCTCTGGGAACACCGGCTCCAGATCGGGAAGGGTGACGCTGTCCCCGGTCTCGGCAAGGTAGGTGCGCCCGGCCGCACGAGCGGACCCCGGGGGCGTAGGGGGTATCGGCCGCGAGGTTCGGCGCCGTACCTTCGACGAGGCGATGCCCTGCGGTCGGGCGGCCTCCGCTTCGAGGGTGACCACGGTTCGGCGGGAAGTCGTGCCCTTCCCGTGGTGTCTCAGGCCCTCGCGCACAGCACCATGGACGGTATGAGCCATGCCTCCACATCCCCTTCTGCGGACTCCGACCCCGATACCGCCTCGACGTCCTCCTGCCGGGTCGCGGTCGACACCGCATTCGTCTTCGCGCGGCGCGACACCGGCGACCTGCTGCTCGACCTGTACCGGCCGGCCTCCGCCGAACGTCCCGTGCCGGTCGTGCTCTGGGTGCACGGGGGCGGTTGGTACGCCGGTGACCGCACCCAGGCACCGGACCTCGTACGCCGAGTGCGCGCCAGTGGATACGCCTTCGCGAGCATCGACTACCGGCTCTCCGATCAGGAGTCCTTCCCTGCCCAGCTGCACGATGTGCGGGCCGCGATCCGCTTCCTGCGCAGGCACGCGGAAGGGTTCGGGCTCGATCCGCAGGCGATCGGGGTGTGGGGCGGCTCCGCCGGCGGTCACCTGGCCGCGCTGGCGGGCCTTACCGGCCACATCGGCGCCCTGGTCGACGAGGAGGACACCGGCGGCGACCCGTCGGTGCAGGCCGTCGTCGCCTCCTACGCCCCCGTGGACCTTGCCGTCGTGGTCGCCGAGGCCCAGTCCGGGCACTCTGATGCGGACGCCGCGGCCTCCCCAGAAGGCCGGCTGCTGGGCGGAGCTCCGGCCGAGCTCGTGGACGCGGCGCGGTACGCCTGCCCTCTGACCTGGGTCCACGCCGACGCACCGCCGTTCCAGCTCTCCCACGGGACCGTCGACGACCTGGTCTCGTACAGGCAGAGCGAACTCCTGCACGACGCCCTGGCCGCTGCCGGCGCGTCGAGCGAGCTCTACCTCCTCGACGGCTACAAGCACGGGTTCCTCAACGAGGCGGGCGGTCTCGACGGACAGCCCGCGGCGGTGATGGACGACGGCCGCCTGGAGCTGGAAGGGGCGGCCCGAGCCGCGCGGCGCCGTACGGCCGAGCCCGACGCCGGGGAAGTACGGACCACCTTCGGATTCGCGACCGTGGACGACTTCCTGCGCAGGCACCTCCCAGTGCATCTACGGCAATCAGGTGTCCCTGGGCAGCCTGGGCATCAACATCGTCGGGCGCTCTGCGCGGCTGACCCTCAGCTACCGCACCACTCGCGAGATCCTCGGCTCCGCCCTGGGTCTGCTGGGTGAGGAGACCTGGGACGACCTCGACGAGGGCATCGACACCCTCCGAGGCTATCGCTCGGTCCTGCGCGGACCGTGGCCGTCCTTCCACGGGGCCGACACGTGGGAGGACGAGATCGACGCCCTGGTGGCGCGGATCGGCGCGATCAGGGAGCAGGCGCAGGCCGAGGGGAAGCTCGCGTCCATCGCGGTGGCGGTGCCCCATCGCGACATGGTCGGCGAGCTGGAGCGCGGACTCGTCCGGGCGAGGATCAGCGCCGCGTCCCTGCGCCCCGAAGGGCCGCCTGCCGGCCACGAGGAGTCCGTGCACGTGGGTACTCTGCACCGGTACAAGGGGCTGGAGTACCAGCACATGATGGTCGCCGGCATGACCGACGGGCTGGTGCCCCACTCCAGTGTGGACCGCTACAAGGACAGTGACCCGGCCCGGTATCGCAGTGAACTCCAGATGGCCCGGTCCCTGCTTTTCGTGGCGGCCACGCGTGCGCGCGACTCGCTGCTGGTCTCCTGGCACGGTGAGCCCAGCCGGTTCCTGCCCCCGAACGCCACCGCTCTGGCAGCCGCGCCCGTCCCACCGGCACAGGAGAAAAGGCACAGGCAGAGGAAGCGAACCTGGGAGACGGGCTGTTCAAGCCCCCGAACGCGCTGCTGTAGGACGATCTGACACGGACGGGACCCGGCTTCGGGACGAGGGCGGGTCCCGTCGGGGGATATCAACGGGTCCGCCCGGTGGGGAGCGGCCGTCCCACGGGCCGGGTCGAGGATTTCCGCTGCCGTGGCAGGTGGAGGTATCGCGCACACCACGGATGTTCAATTCACATTGAGCAACAAAAGGAGCAAACTGGTACGAAGTGTACTTTCGTGTATGGAGTGCCGAACTCCGTGCCGGGGGAGGTGTGGTCCGGTGGACACGTCATTACGGGTCCTGGTCGCGGAAGAGGGGTCACCCCCCGACCGTGTGGACGAGATGACACGCCAGCTCAGACGCGAACTGCTCCAGCTCGACGTGGACGACGTCGCACCGGCGCGAGGGGGTGGGGCACCACCCGGGGCACGCGCTTGGGGTGTGGCGGAGACCGGGGCTCTGCTGGTCACCATGGGCCAGTCCGCCAACGCCCTGCGGGCGGTCGTCGACGCCGTCAGGAACTGGCGGGCCCGCTGCCGGGAACGCCCGGCCATCCGGCTGGTGATCGACGGAGACGTCCTGGAGATCTCCGAAGCCACCCCCGACCAGGCCGCACGGTCCTTCGAGCTGTTCGCCGACCGCCACTCATCCGACGGAGCCGGGTCATGAACGGCATCCGGCACGCCCTGATCGTCGCCACCGACACCTACCAGGACGACGGTTTGGAACGTCTGAAGTCACCGGGTCAGGACGCGGTCGCCCTGGCCGACGTACTGCGGGATCCGGAGGTCGGCGGGTTCGAGGTCGAGATCCTGCGCAACGAGCCAGCGCACGTGCTGAACAGGCGCGTGGACGACTTCTTCTCCGACCGGCACCGGGAGGACTCACTTCTCCTGCACTTCTCGTGCCACGGATTGAAGAACGACTCAGGAGAACTCTTCTTCGCCGCCGCTGACACCGTTCCCCGGCGACTGTCCTCGACCGCGGTCTCCGCCGACTTCGTGCGCAGGAGCATGAACGAGGGGAGGGCGCGCAACGTCGTGCTCTTTCTCGACTGCTGCTACGGCGGAGCGTTCGTGACGGGTATGGGCACCCGCGCGTCCGGCAACGCGAACGTGTTCGACTCCTTCTCCGAAGAAGCATTCGACAGCGGGCGCGGGTGGGCGGTGATCACCGCTTCCAGCGCCATGGAGTACTCCTTCGAGGGCACGGAGTTGGCCGACGACCGGCAGGTGCGCCCCTCGGTGTTCACCCGGGCGCTTGCCGCCGGGCTGGCCTCGGGTGAGGCGGACCTAGACGCCGACGGACGTGTGTCGGTCAACGAGCTGTACGACTACGTCTACGACCAGGTCCGCAGGGAGAACCCGCACCAGACGCCCAGCCGCAGCTTCCACCTGCAGGGCGACGTCTACCTGGCCCACAGTAAACGGCGCAGGACCGACACGGAAGGACTGCCGCAGGCGTTGAGGTCCGCGGTGGCGAGTCCTGACGTGTTCACCCGGCGTGGAGCGGTCCCCGAGCTCCGAGACCGTCTGCAGAGCCCGGACCCGGAGATTGCCGAGGTGGCGAGCCAGGCACTCCACGGGCTGGTGCTCAACGACATCCGGTCGATCGCGGACGAGGCGTCCCACGCCCTGGACGAAGTGGCGGTACGCCCCTCACCAAGAGCGCTGGACTTCGGCCGGGTGGTCCAGGACTCTCCCGCGCCGCACCGCAGGGTCCAGCTCCTCGGTCCAGCGCTGGCACACGAGTGCGTTCCGCATCCCAGGGAGCCCTGGATCCACGTGGTGGAGGTAACGGACGGGCTGGACGTGTCCGTCGAAACGGCTCGGACGGGCAGGCTGGAGGGCCCTCTCGTGCTCGAGGGCAGGGCCGGGGGCGCCTCGGTGTCTGTCCGCGTGGAAGTGGTGCCCGCTCCAGTGCCCGCTGAGCCCGCACCGACTCCGGCGCCGCGATCGACCGGGGGCGGCGGGGGGCAGGCCGCCGTGTCGGCGCGCCCCGTGTCTCCTGCCCCGCCACCTGTGCATCGACCAGCGAACGGGACCGCCTCCGGGCCCGTGGTCCCCGGACCGCGGGCACCCGACCCCGGTCTGCGGGGCTCACAGGTCCCGCCCACCGCTCGGTCGCTCGCCGGCTTCGGTCAGCGCTTGGCGGCGCGGACTATCGACTACGTGATGGTGCTGTTCTTCGCCGGAGCCGCGGTCTTCGCCGTCGTGCTGATCGCGTCGGTCCTGTCCGCTCCGAGCAGTTCCATGGACACGCTTGCCGACATCGTCCTGGTCCTGTTCTTCCTCGGGTGGGGAGTGCTGCTCTTCTTCTACGACTGGATCTTCCTCCGGCACCTGGGAGCGACCTTCGGCAAGATGCTCCTGCGGATCAGGGTGGTGGACGCGGCCGACGGCGGAAGGCTGAGCCGGGGACAGGCGGCGGGCAGGGCTGCGGTGTTCGGTCTGCCGCAGACGATCGCGTTCCTGGGGCAGTTCGTGGTCTTCTTCGAGTCGTTCACCGCGAAGGGGGATCCGCTTGGACAGGCCCTGCACGACAGCTGGGCGGGCACCGTGGTGGTGCGGGACCCTCCGGAGGAGGGGCACTGACGGCGATGCCCTTGCCGATGGGTCTTACCGTTCAGGACCGGGTGGAGCAGGTCACACGGACCGCGAGCCGGTGAGGGTTCGGGAGTCGGCATCCCGGTCGGGACAGAGCCAGGAGCCCTCGGCCAGTACCCGCTCGCCCGCATCATCGCACCGCAGGTACCTGGTGGGCGACAGAAGCAGGTCGGCGGGGGCCGCGGTCCACTGTTCCAGGGTCGCTCCGAGACCGGTGCGGAGTGTGCCGACATAGTGCTGCGGTTCTGTGGTGAACAGTTCCTCAGCGGTCACGGAGGAGCCTTCGTAGGACGATGGGTCCAGAACGACCGGACAGGCATGGGTTGTCCCGGCGATGCACTCCTTCGCCCGCTCGCGGGCTTTCCTGCCGGAAAACACTAAGCCCCCCGCGCCGACCGGGACATGGCGCAGGGGCGCGTGTCGGACGTCCTTGACGTGAAGCAGGACACGGCCGCGCACGGCGGCGAGGGGGCGGGTGGTGCGTGGCCGACGGCTGGGAGAGTTCTTCGCCAGCTGGAAGAGGTCGCTCCCCGCGCTCGTCACCGCCGCCACCATCGTGTTCGGTGCCGCAGTGGTCGCCCAGTTCGCGGTCGCCGTGGCCGTCGCCTGAACGACGAGCGTCGGGCGTGATCGGGACGTCGCCCATCGGACCCATGAGGTGATGGGCAGCGCACCAGGACACACACCGCTCAGGAACCGTCGGTGACGCGCTTGCCGTCCCCGTCCTTGACGATGCTGAAGGCGTCCACGGTCGCGCCGTCCGCGGTGCGGGACAGGTACTCCAGGGTGTCGCCGTCCACCGCGACGTGCTGGAAGGTCTGGGTGTCCTCGCGCTGCACCTGGACCCGGGCGCCGTTGTCGGCCCAGTTGTCCTCGCCGGCGTCGTAGGTCTTGGGGCCGACCACCGAGACCACGTAGACCGGGCCGGTGTGCGCACCGGAGCCGCCGTCTTCGCCCTCGGCCAGGATTCCCCGGGCGTAGGAGTGGTCGTGGCCCTGCAGGACCAGGTCCACGTCGTGCTCCTCCAGGACCGGCAGCCACGCCTCGCGCAGCGGCTCGTTGTCACGTTCGGGGTCGCTGGAGAAGACCGGGTGGTGGAAGGTGACCACGGTCCACGGGTGGGGGTTGTCGGCCAGCACCCGGTCCAACCAGTCCCGCTGCGCGTTCAGCCACCGCTCGGGGTCCTCCGGGGCGGCCTCCCGGTAGTTCGAGTTGAGCACCACGAACCGCACCCCCTGGTAGTCGGTGTGGTAGGCCGTCCCGGCCAGGTCCGCTCCCCGGTCGGGGCCGTTGCCGGCGCCGGGGAACTGCGGGCCCCAGTGACGGCTCAGGCCGTCGTCGTACTCGTGGTTGCCCGGCGCGGCCACGTGGTTCATGCTCCCGGCCGCCTGACCGAGGGCGTCGAACCACTCGTCCCACTGGGAGGAGCTGTCGGCGTCGTCGATGAGGTCTCCGGAGTGCACGGCCAGCTCGGCGTCGGGCGCGGCCTCCAACCCGGCCCGGACGACGGGGGCCGCGTCCTCGGTGATGTCGTTCTGGATGTCGCCGAAGTACAGGAAACTGAAGGGCTCCGACCCCTCCGCCGCGGTGGTGAAGGTGCGCCAGTTCCCGATCTCCTCCTCCGAGCCGTCACCGGCACCGCTCGCGCCGATCCGGTAGCGGTAGGCGGTGTCCGGTTCGAGGCCGGTGGGGGTGGCCGCGAAGGTGGAGCCTGGTTCCTCGTCCCCGGTCGGGCTGCCGTCGACCCGGACGGTCTCCTCCGAACCGTCGTCAGGACCGATCTCCAGGAAGGACTCCTCTGCTCCGGACGCGTGCCAGGTCACGGTCTGGGAGGTGTCGGGCTCTGCTGTGGGCGAGAGGAGGACGCGGTCGACGGGGCGTTCGGACGTGGTCTGAGGGGTGCAGGCGCACAGCCCTGCCACGAGAAGGGTTCCGCACAGGGCCGCCGGGGCGCGGGCCGGAGCGGGACGGGGCGGATCGGCGGGCACGGAGGTACCTGTCCTTTCTTCCGGTGGCTCGGGGCCACGGGGCGGAGAGCCGACGGACCGGTTCGGGGGCGTCGTATCCGGCCCCTACCCAGGTGCACGGCGGTGATCCGTCGCGGTGGCCCTCCCGTTGGTACGGCCCCCGGAGCCTCTCGGTGACCCGCCTCTCACGTGGGCAGTGTTCGTCCTCCACCCTCGTGCCTGTGGAGAGTGGCGACGCGCATCCGGGTTCTCTGCCACCATCGGTGGGATGGAACTCGACCCTCGGCACATGAGCGCACTCGGCGGGCCCGTGGACGCGCGGACCGTCGTTCTGTGTACGAGCGGAGTTCCGTTCACAGCCGTCTACCGTCCCGTGGTGGAGCAGTCCCGACTCCGGACGGAAGGCAGAACCATCGGCTCACGGTTGGGTGTCTACCAACTCCTGCAGGCCTTGCCCCTGGGGAAGTGGGTGCCGGTGGGTGCCCTCAGCGCACGCGAAAAGGCCATTCTCCCGGCGCTGCCCACCTGGACCCGGATACGGAGGAACGGGCAGGTCCTGCGGCTGGCGGACACGCCCGTACGGCTCGACCTGCTCGTCACCCGGGGCGAGAAGTGGCTCGACGCCCTCGACCGGGCCTGCGCGCTCGGCGCGGTCGCTCCCCGGACGGCGGTGTGCTCCTCACTCGGTGAGGACCGGGATCGGGCTTGTTGGGAGGCGGACTACTACGGGGTGGGACTGGCCGTGCCGCATGGCAGCGGGCTGCGGGTGCTGGTCCGCCCCCGCCAGGGGGTCTCCGAGTCAGTGGCGGCGCTGCATTGGCGCCTCGCCGAACGTGTTCACCGGGTCGCGGGGGAGCGAGGGTCCTCGTCGTCGGTGTCGGCCCAGTAGCGCAGTGCGTTCGAGGCCCTGAACGTGTCCTCCCGTGGTGAGAACTCCCTGTTGTGCCACTCGTACTCGTTCAGAGCCCGCCGGCACATCCCCTTCCATCGTGACCGGACACTCTCTGGAGAGGATTCGGAAGCGAGTTCCCGCCACCACCGGGACCAGACCGCCATGTTGTGGGCGTGTGCCGCCTTCTTGTCGGCGGAGTCCTGGAAGTCGCTGAGCAGCCTGCCCGCTTCGCCGTTGTTCCTGGCTTCGCCCCATTCGACGCAGGGCGTGCACAGGCACCGCCGGGGGTTCCGCAGGCGTTCGGCGAGGGTGGAGCCGTGGAAGTAGCCCATCAGGGCGGGCAGGACGACGTGAGGGCTGGAATCCGTCCCGGGCCTTCCGCCCCGCATCTCCGGAGGCACCGCGTGGCGGACCGATGCGGTGTCGCCGACGGAGGTGAACGACGCTCCGTACGCCATCGCGTCCAACGCCGCCAGGTCGGTCCTGAGCAGCGCGGTGTCCGGGCAGGAGCGGAGAACCTCCCTCAGGGCTCTCGCCCTCCTCTTCGAATCCAACGGGTTGTTCCGTGCTCCGAGGATCAGTGCCTTGGGCGCACGGACGCGCTGGAGGGAGGTGATGAGGTGCTCACGGCGTTCGGTGAGCCACGTCGCGTCCACAGGTACTGAGAAGACCACGGGCCTTGTGTCCGTCGCGTTCATCTGTCCGACGGCCGCGTCCAGTGCCCGCGCTCCCGCATCGTCGCACCGCAGGTACCGTGTGGGCGTCAGCACCAGGTCGGCGGGGCTTGCCGCCCACTGCTCCAGGGTCGCTCCGAGACCGGTGCGGTGTGTGTCGACGTAGTGCCGAGGCTCTGTTGTGAAAGGTTCCTCGGCGGTCGCGTAGAAGTTCTCGTAGGCTGACGGATCCAGAAGCACGGGGCAGCCGTGATCCGTCCCGGCGATGAACTTCTTCACGCCCTCCCGTGCGTTCTTCCCGGAGAACACCACGCCTCCGGCAACGTCCTGGACGCGACCCAAAGGCGCATACCGAACATCCTTGACATGGAGAAGTACGCGGCCACGTACGGCGGCGAGGGGGTCGGGTGGTGCGTGGCCGGCGAAGGGGGACGGTCCAGGGGTGGTGGGCACCGCTTCACCTCGTGGTTCCGCGTTGATATTCGCCTGTTCTGTGCCCGATGTGTGTGAGCCAGAACCTTCCGTGACCGGTTGAGGTCACGGAGGCGTGAATGCTGTGGCTGCTGATGCTTCGCACGTCTTCGCACGTCTTCGCGCGGCCGCGGATGGGGGGTCAGGTCTCCGAGTCGCCACTGCCAGTCCGATCCGGGGGCGGTCCCGTGGCTGGGGTTCTGCACTCCTGGCGAACAATGAAAAGTTCGGACTTTTCATTCAAGGGCATGATATATCGATATGATATTTGCATCTCTTCCCTTGTCTGGGTGGATTTATGCCATGCACCCCCGTCCGGTGTCGGTCATTCTTGGGGGATGCCTTTGTCTTGTCGGGAATAACGAGCCCCGGCGAGGATCATCCGTATGGCTTACAAGAAGAAGGCACGTAGTCCTCTGCGTTACTGGGGTGTGGTGGTTATCGCCCTTGCTCTTTTCGGATGGTTTGTTCCGGAAGTGGGTCCGATGTGGATCGCTGTCGCCTCCGCGGTCTCGGTCCTCTATGCCTGCTTCCAGATGCCGCTGCCGTGTGGCGCCTGGAACCGGGGCGAGGCGACGCGGTGCCGCAACAACTCCTCGGGGTTGTTGCCGGGGTGTCACATCGAGCAGCACCGGTGGCAGACGGCCAAGCTCATGCTGCGCAGCGGCGGATGGGGAGAGCTCCGCGACAAGATCTTCGCAAGTTGGAGGAGGGCGCTCCCGGCAGTCATCTCCGCTGCCACGATCGTGTCCGGCGTAGCGGCGGTCGCGCAGCTCGCGGTCGCCGTGGCCGTCGCCTGAGAGAGGAGCGGCAGTGGTGATCGGGGACTGCGTTCCGGCACACGACCGGCGACGTATCCGACAGGACAGCCGCATGTGTCCGGAGATGCGGGCTCGGGGCGCAGGAGTAACAAGGGGCGGATGGTCCGGTGTCAGGGCTCGCCGGTACTACGGAACCGGCCGGTGATGGCCTGGCGCAGGCGCAGGCGCAGGCGCAGGGTCCTGGGGTCGGGAAAGTCCTCCAGGACCGTCGGCGCCTCGCGCGACTGCTCACGTGTCCTCTCCGGGGTCCGTCGGCGGTCATCGCAAGAGCAAACCGGTCCAGGCAGGCCGCGAGCCTCCAGCGGTCCCCGTACCTGTGATACCCGCTGGCCGCATGCCATGTAGAGCTGCGCGGCCTCCTCGGGGCGGTCGAGGGTCCGATAGGCCTCTCCCACGCTCTCGAAAGGTCGTTGGTGAGAGCCCGTGCGGGGGCCTCGGGGCATTATGTGTGTCGGATGTGGCGTTCGGAGAAGCGGATGATCTCCCTGAGGACTTCGTGCCAAGTCTGGTAGTCATCTGCCTCCGGCTCGTAGCCGGCGCCCCAGCGGCCGAAGAATATGTCGTCCAGGTGCTGGTTGTCATGTCCTTCTTTCAGGAGGATTTCGGCCTCCTGTCGAATTCCCCTGGAGAGCTCATGGAGGGCCTCATTGCGTTCGAAGACGTCGGAGAGGGTCTCGCCGTCGATGGTCCAGTCCTGGTGCAGATAGTAGTTGAAGAGGTAGGAGAGGTTTCTGTATTTCTCTTCTGGAGTGTCCGTGATCTTCCTCGGAGTTCGTGTCGGGGGAAATGAATCCGGCCGGGGCGCGTGGGAAGGTCGGGTCGGCCCACGAGAATGACAGGGGAACGGGTCTGTCCCGGTGTCCGAGGCGGGGGCGGGACAAGCCCCGGGGCACTCGGGGTGAATGCCCCAGGGGTGGGGTGTGTGGAAGGAAGGGCGGTCAGCGGATGGGCGTCGTCTGGGTGAGGGCGATGCGCCAGTCGTCGCCCTCGCGGACCAGGACGTAGGAGGTGGCGCCCTCCACGGGGGAGGGGTGCTCGGGTTCCGGGCGCTCGTCGAAGACGGTCTTGGTCAGGCTGGCCAGGGCGACGTCGCGCGTGACGAAGCGGATGTCCTCGACCCGCAGGGCCGTCCGGACGTCCTTGAGCGGTGTGGCGAGGGCTTCGGTCATGGCGGAGTCGAAGGCCTCCAGGCCGAGGAGCCGCCGCCCGCCGAAGTTGATGACCACCGTGTCGGAGGTGTGCAGTGCCGGGAGTGCGACGGGGTCGTTCTGCGCCTGCTGTGACCTGGCGACCAGGTCGCGGATGCGCTGCTCGTCGGTGTCGCGGTCGGGGTGGGGTGCGCTCGTGGTGTCCATGGGGAGAACCTAGAAGCTCAACTTATGTTTATGTCAAGGCGCCCGGGCCGCCCCCGCCCCGCCTCACAGCCGCCTCACGGCAGGATCAGGCGGGGTCCCTCGGGGGGCTTCGGTCGGGGCGCCCACTCGCGGGGGTAGCCGAGGGAGACCTCGATGTGGGGGACGCCGTCCACGGTGATGGTGCGCGGGATGTGCAGGTGGCCGTAGACGACGGCGCGGGCGCGGTAGCGGGTGTGCCAGTCGGCGGTGGCCTCGGTGCCGCACCACTGGGCGAACTCGGGGTAGCGCAGGACGCGCGTGGGTTCGCGGACCAGGGGGAAGTGGTTGACCAGGACGGTGGGGGTGTCCGCGGGAAGCGCGTCCAGGCGCTCGCGCGTGTACTCCAGCCGTGCGCGGCACCAGGCGTCGCGGCTCGGGTGCGGGTCGGGGTGCAGCAGGTACTCGTCGGTGCACACGATCCCGGACGTGTGGGCGACGGCGAGCGCCTCTTCCTTGGTCCGGGTGCCCTCGGGGCGGAAGGTGTAGTCGTAGAGGACGAACAGCGGGGCGACGACGACCGGGCCGTCGGGGCCGGGCCACACCGGGTAGGGGTCCTCGGGCGTGTGCACGCCCAGGCCGCGCAGCGACTCGACGAGGTACTGGTAGCGGGCCTCGCCGCGCAGTTGGACCGGGTCGTGCGGGGCGGTCCACAGCTCGTGGTTGCCCGGGGTCCAGACGACGGTGGTGAAGCGCTCGCTCAGCAGTTCCATCGCCCACAGGACGTCGTCCGCGGTCTCGGCCACGTCGCCGACGACCAGGAGCCAGTCGTCGTCGGACGCGGGGCGCAGGGCCTCGGTGAAGGCACGGTTGTCGGCGTGCCGGACGTGCAGGTCACTGATGGCGACCAGGCTCATCGTCCGCGTCCCCCTTCGGTGGTCGTGGATCGCCGACACCCTACACACCCCGGGGGGTCGGGGGAGGGCGTCCCCCGTGGTTCGGGCCTTTCCCCGTATTCCGGGGCGGTGCGGGGGACTGTCGCCGTCCTCTGCTTGACTCCTTCCATGAACGTGCGTGAGGCGCTGCCGGACGAGATGGCGGCGGTCGGGGAACTGAGGGTCGCGGCGTACCGGGCCCTGGGGCTGTTGCAGGAGGGGGACCCGTACACGGACTCCCTGCGCGCGCTGGGCGCCGACGGCCGGGGCGAGGTGCTCGTGGCGGTCGAGGGGGAGCGGGTCGTGGGCACGATCCTGCTCGTCCCGTGGTCCGCGTCCAGCGAGGTCGCGCGAGGCCCCGACGAGGCGGAGGTCCGGGCCTTCGCGGTGGCTCCCGACGCCCAGGGCCGGGGCGTGGGCCGTGCACTGGTGCGCGCGGTGGTCGCGCTGGCCTCGGAGCGGGGTCTGGCCCGGATGGTCCTGTCCACGCAGCCCGCGATGCTCGCGGCGCAGGCCCTCTACCGGGCCCACGGGTTCTCGCGGACCCCCGAACGCGACTGGAGCCCCGTCCCGGGGGTCGACCTGCTGACCTACGCGCTCGCGCTGCCGGAACGGGTGGCGGCCCCGCGCCCCTCCGCGCACGTGCCCGGGGCGGGCTGAACCGCCCCGGCACCGCCCCGCTACCGCCGGTTCGCGTGCTCCGCCCGGCCCGCCCGGCCGACGCGCTCCGCGGCCCGCTCCACGACCCACCCCGCCGAGTCCCCCCGCTCCGCCTCCCGCCCCGACCCGACGTCGAAGGCCCTGTCGCACGCAGCCCGCACCCCGTCGTTGTGGGTGGCGACCACGACCGCGCACCCCTCCCGGCTCAACTGTCGCAGGACGTCCACGACCATCGCCGCGTTGTCCCCGTCCAGGGCGCCCGTCGGCTCGTCGGCCAGCACCAGGGAGGGCTCCTTGACCATCAGGCGGGCCAGGGCGACGCGCTGCTGCTCGCCGCCGGACAGGTGGTGCGCCCTCTCCTCCTCCCGGCCCGCCAGGCCGACCCGCTCCAGGGCCCGGGCGTGGTCGGGGCGGACGCCGCGCCGTCGCGCCACGTCCAGGTTGGCCCTGACGGTGGCGTTCTCGATGAGGGCGTAGTCCTGGAAGAGGTAGCCGAGCCTGTCGCGGCGGAAGCGCCGCCGTCCGCCCGGCCCCAGGCGGGTCAGGTCGGTCCCCTCGAAGAGGATCCGGCCGCCGCTGGGCCGGTCGAGCAGGCCGAGGCAGTTGAGCAGGGTGGTCTTGCCCGAGCCGCTGGCTCCGACGAGGGCGACCATCTCCCCGGCCCCGACGGTCAGGTGGAGGTCCTGCCACAGGACGCGCGACCCGAAGGACTTGGCGAGGTTCTCGGCGGTGATCATGGTGGTTCCCGGTGGTCTCAGGCCTGCGAGGAGCCTTCGCGGACGATGCGGCGGTGGAGGAGGGCGAGGGCGGCGAGGGTCAGGGCGAGCCCGGCCGCCGTGACGGCCGCGGCGTAGAGGGGCTCGAACCCTGTGGTCGGCACCAGTTGCGGGGGCAGGGCGCGGCCGGGGTCGTCGAGCGCCCGCAGCGTGGTGGCGGAGTCCCACGCCGCCCAGCCCACGAAGCCGAGCGCGATCGCGGCCTCCACGGCGAGGAAGCGCCGGTGGGCGGCGGGGAACGTCCACCCGCTGATGTGCCGGGCGAAGACGGTCTGGGCGTGCGTGCGGACGTGGACGAGGCAGGCGGCGACACCGGTCATCAGCAGGACCGCGGCGCCGGCGACCAGGGCGAGCAGTTCGATGCGCAGCAGGGTGAGCTGGGAGGCGTGGTCGGCGGCGGCCTTGTCGCGGATCGGCTGGACCGTGTTGACGTACTCGGCCACCCTCGGGTCGGACCGGGCCTCCCGCACCACGCCGGGGTCGGGGAACAGCACGGCCTCGTGCGTCATGTAGGTGACGTAGGTGCGGTCGGAGAGCGCGGCGCCGTTGGGCAGGGCGACGATCACCGGATCCCGCAGGAAGGGGGCCGCGTCCAGCCCGCGCGGGTCCTTCGACCCGTAGGTGAACACCTGCTGCCCGTCGGCCAGGGGCAGGACCTCGATGTCGGCCGCGGTCCCCGTGCTCCCGGCCTGGAGCCCGTACCAGGCGGGCGCCTCCCCCTCGACGGTGTCCCGGTGGTCGGCGTGCGCCCGCGGCATCAGGATGCGGACCCGGTCCTCGGAGGGGGCGGCGCCGTAGCGCGTGCCGTCGGAGGACAGGACCTCCTGCCGCGCGAGGAAGGTGTCGTTGACCACGAGCACGTCGAAGCCGGGCCGCGGGGCGCCGACGGGCACGAGGGCCTCGGGGGGATGCTGTTCGGCGATGACGATCCGCCCGTCGAGGTCGGCCTCGCGCAGCCAGGGGCCGAGCAGGGACTCGGCGGTCCCGGGGTCCTCGAACCCGGTGCTGCCGTTGAGGGTGGCGTGCGACGTCTCCCCGGTCCGGTCGAACGCCTCCAGTGCGGCGCGCTGCTCCCGTGCGGACTGCGCGAGGTGGACCGTGCCCGCGAGGACGCCGAGCAGGAGGAGCAGGACGGGGACGCGTGCGAGGTGGACGGCGGCCCGGGTGCTCCGGACGGGGAGGCGGCCCCGGAGTGCGGGCAGGATGTCGTCGGTGTGCACGAGGCCGAGCACCGCGGCGTGCGTCGCCAGCGCCGCGGCGGCGAAGACGCCGAGGACGGCCAAGGCGACGGCGGCGTAGAGGCCGAGCTGGTTCCACCCGTTGTAGAGGCCGAGGAGGATCAGGGCGAGGGCGCTGACGGCGGGCAGGGCGATGCCCCACAGCCGTGCGATCCGGCCCAGGTCGCCCCTGAGGATCCGGGCGTAGGAGTGCCCGTGCAGGCGCCGGACCCCGTGGTCCCGGGCGTCGAGCAGGACGCCCGCCCCGACCGAGGTGACGCCCACCAGCAGGGCCATGGCCAGGACGTGGAAGAGGGGGCCGCCGAGGAACGACTCCCACAGGCGTGCCTCGCTCGCGCCGACGCTCGCGCCCAGCCCGTGTTCGGCGAGCGCCCCGGCGAGCACCGGCGCGTTCTCCGGAGGACCGAAGACGAGGTAGTTGCCGCGGAGGCCGCGGCCGGCCAGGTCCTCCACGGGGTGGACGCGCAGTTCCATGGTGCGGCCGAAGGAGGGGTACCCGTCGGTGAGCCAGCCGGCCTCGGCGGAGCGGGGGTCCCCGGCGGCCAGGTACATGTGCCACAGGGAGTCGGGCGTCCGCACGTCCGGCGTGATGAAGCCGATCGCGATGTCGCGCTCCTCGGCGACGCGCTGGACGGTCCGGGCCACCTCCACGCCGTCGGCGGTGCCGTCGTCCTCGACGATCCACACCGCCGCGGAGTGCTGCGCGGTGGGGATCGTCAGCTCCCAGGTCGCGAGAAGCAGCGCGGCGATGAGCGCGGCGAACAGCAGGAACGAGGTGTGGGCGAAGGAGAGCGTGCGGTTGGGCATCGTGTCCTGGTGCGTGGTCGTGGAGCCGGGCGGGCCGGTGTCGGTGCGGTTCCCCGGACCCCGGGGACGCTACCCGCAGTGCCTCCAGTAGGTCTCGTTGTTGTTGACGGCGCGCGGGGCGGAGGCCTCGGACGTCTTGCCCGGCAGCATCGCCGCGGACGTGACGGTGTACGTGCCGACCGCCGTCGACCCGTGGCAGAGCGTCGCGTGGAAGTAGTCCGAGTACACCCTTCCGGTGGTGAGCCCGTGGTACCAGGTGCCGCCGCCGACGTAGCTGATCGCGGCGCCGGCGGCGCCGGCCGTTCCGGCGGTGAGCCCGGCGGTGATCGCCAGGGTCGCCGCGGCACGCTTCAGGGGGTGGTCCATGTGGTTCCCTCTCACGGCCTCCGGCACCGTTGACACCGGGGGCCTTGGTCGTGTGGGGCGGCGCTGCGCGGGGCGTCCTCGGGAAGGCCCTCCCGGCCGCGCGCCGGGGGCTTCCGCCTCGGGGTGGACAACGGGCGGGGTGCGGCGGCGCGTGCGCGGTGCGGGACGTGTCCCTGGTTCTGTCCCGTACATGTCGTGCACATGTCTCCGCGAGGGAAAAGTACCGCAGCGAAGCGCTTTGGTGACTCTTTGTGGCCACTACTGGACAGTGGCACGTCCGTGCCGGACCCGCGGGGCGCTCTGGCCTGCGTATCCGGGAGTCCGCGCCGGGGGGCGGCGCAGACGCCGCGCAAGACGACCGGTGGCGCGTGTGCGGTGACCGGACCGCGGGTAGCGGCGGCGGTCGGAGCCAGATCCGGAGCCGGGCCCCGGGGGAGGAGCGCGGGGCGCCCGACGCACCGGCAGGCCCCCGAGGCCCGGGAACCCGGAAGCCCTGCCACGTACCGGGACCCGGGTCCGAGGGGTCCGGCCGACGCTCGACCGTTCCCCTCCCCGCGGCGCGCGGGAGGCGTCGTCACCCAAACGATGCTTAACGCGGTCGCGGTAAACGTTGCCGCTCACGTGGGTGAACCCCGTCTAACCTGTGGGGGTCCCCGCCGGACACCTCCCCCTGACTTCCCGAAAGGCCTGATTTCGTGATCTCCAATCGCAGCGCAGCCGCCGTCGGCTTGGTGGGTGGCGCCGCCCTGCTCCTGTCCGGGTGCGGAGCCCCCTCGAACGGTGGCGGCGCCTCCTCCGAGCCCGTCACCGGGGGCGAGCTCGTCATCGCCTCCCTGCCCGCCCTGATCGACCCGCACGGCACGACCTCCCGGTCGAACTGGATGGTCGCCGCCTCCGTCTGCGAGGGCCTGTTCGCCAACGCCGCGGACACCTCGATCCACGAGGGCCTGGTCGAGGAGTACGAGTACGACGAGGAAGCAGGGATCTACACGCTCACGCTGCGTGAGGGGGTGCCCTTCCACGGAGGGGGAGAGCTCGCCGCCGCCGACGTGGTCGCCTCCCTGGAGCGCTACGCCGAGTCCGACCCCGGCGAGCTCTTCAACAGCCTGGTCGACGGGATCGAGGAGACAGACCCGCTCACCGTCACGATCACGACCACCGACCCCACCGGCGCGATCCCCGCCCTGCTGTCCACCCCCGACACCGGCGCCTACGTCATGTCCGCCGCCTCCCTGGAGGCCGCGGGCGAGGACGAGCTGGACTCGCTGGACTGTACGGGGCCCTACGAGCTCGACGCGTTCACCGTCGACCGCGAGGCGACCGCCTCGCGCTTCGACGACTACGCCTCCCGTGACGACGCGTCCGACGGCGCGGCCGGGGCCAAGACCGCGCACGCCGACTCCCTGCGCTTCATCCCGTTCAACGAGGCCAACACGCTCAACCAGCTGCGGACCTCGGAGGTGCACGTCGCCCCGCAGTTCCTCGGGGTGGACCAGCTCGCCGTCTACGAGGCCGACCCCGCGCTCGACCCCGTCCTGAGCGAGGACTCGGAGTTCTCCATCCTCCAGTTCAACCTCAGGTCCGAGCTGATGGGCGACGTGGACATGCGCAGGGCCGTCCTCAACGCCCTGGACTTCGCCGAGATCGAGACCCAGCACCTCGGCGACACCGAGCACTTCACCGAGGACTCCAGCTTCTTCCCGCCCGCGTCCCCCTGGTACTCCGAGGCCGGTTCCGAGGCGTACACCGACCGCTCGGTCGAGGAGACCCGGCGCCTGCTGGACGAGGCCGGCTACGACGGCACCCCCGTGCGCATCCTGTACCGCCCCTCGACCGACGCCTACGGGCCGATCCTCCAGCAGCAGCTGGAGAACGCGGGCCTGACCGTCGACCTCCAGGCCATGGACGCCGCGACCTTCGGGTCCACCCGCACCGAGGAGGACACCTGGGAGGTCTTCCTGGGCGGCGGCGCAGCCTACTCCGACCCGCTCACCGTGGTGTTCCTCAACGACGACTTCCCCGGCTGGTGGGCCACCGAGGAGAAGGCCGAGCTGATGGCCGCCGTCACCGAGGGGGTGGACATCGAGAGCCGCAAGCCCGCCTGGGACGACGTCCAGGAGCTGATCTGGGACGAGGTGCCCTTCATCCGCTTCGGCCATGAGCCCCGCCTGGCCGTGACCGCGGCCGGAGTGGGCGGTTTCGAGGCCACCCAGGGCACCGTCCGCGGCTTCTACAACCTGTGGCTGGACCAGTAGGACCGCTGCCGGGAGCCGGCCCCTCACGGGCCGGCTCCCCACGGCCCCCTCCCTGCATGAGAGACAGTTGATGAGAACCACCCTGAAGTCCCTTCTGAGGGATCCCTCCGCGGTGACCGGCGCCGCCATCATCGCCGTCATCGCCCTGCTGGCCGTGTTCGCGCCCCTGCTCGGCGGCGACCCCGACCTCCTCCGCCCCAGCGAGCGGCTGCAGGCACCGCACGCGGGAGCCCTCCTGGGCACCGACGAGCAGGGCCGGGACATGTGGACGGTCCTGCTGTACGGCGCCCGCACCTCCCTCGGCATCGCCACGGCCTGCACCGTCCTCGCCGTCGCCGCCGGCTTCCTGGTCGGCGTCGCCTGCGGGTACTTCAGGTGGGTGGACGCCGTGGTCATGCGGGTCGTCGACGGCCTGATGTCCTTCCCGAACATCATCCTCGTCATGAGCCTGGTCGGCGTGCTCGGCCGGGGCGTGGGCCCGGTCCTGTTCGGCCTCACCGTCGTGCTGGTCCCCCCGATCGCCCGCGTGGTGCGCGCGGCGGCGCTCGGCGCCCGCTCCGCTCCCATGGTGGAGTCGGCCCGGTCGCTCGGCGCCCGCGACTCCTGGCTGCTCTTCCGCTACGTGGCCCCGGAGTCGGTGTCCGTCCTGATCGTCCAGGCCACCATGGGCTTCGCCGCGACGGTGCTCTCCATCGCCGCCCTGAGCTTCCTCGGCATCGGACTGCCGCCGGACGTCCCCAGCTGGGGCGCCAGCCTCTCCGCCGCGCAGCAGTACGCCGCGGTCGCGTGGTGGATCGGGGTGTTCCCCGGCGCGGCCATCCTGCTCACCGTCCTCGGCCTGATCCTCCTCGGCGACGGGCTGCGCGACGCCATGGATCCGCGCGCCCGCCGCCTGGCCGAACTGGCCAGGTCCGCCTCGGCCGCCACGAGGGCGCGAGGGCGGGCCAGGGCCCGCGTAGCCGCCCGCCGCGAAGACGGAAGGGCGTGACCCGTGCTCACCTACGTGTTCAAACGACTGCTGGCGCTGATCCCCACGGTCGCGGTACCGATGGTCCTGCTGTTCGTCCTGCTGCGCCTCACCCCCGGCGACCCGGCCGCGGTGATCCTGGGGGAGAACGCCACCAGTACCGAGATCGCCGAGCTGAGGGTCGAACTGGGCCTGGACGCCCCCCTCTGGCAGCAGTTCCTGGACTGGCTCGGCCGGATGGTCCGCTTCGACTTCGGCGAGTCCGTCTTCCTCCACGCGCCCGTCGGGGAGCTGGTCCTGTCCGCCGCGCTGGTGACCGGGCAGCTGGCCGTGTTCTCCATGCTCATCGCCCTGCTCATCGGGCCGGCGCTCGGCGCGGTCGCGGGGAGCACACGATCGCGGGCCCTGGACCGCACCATGGTGGTCGGATCCGCCGTGGGCGTGGCCATGCCGACGTTCTGGCTGGCCATCCTCCTGGTGATGCTCTTCGGCGTCACCCTCCAGTGGCTCCCCGTCGCGGGTTACACGCCCTTCACCACCGACCCGGTGCAGTACTTCAGGTACATGGCCCTGCCGTGCCTGGCGCTGGGGACCCTGGAGGCCGCCACCCTCTTCCGGTACTCCCGCAACGGGGTCCTGGACGCCAAGCACCAGCCCTTCGTGTCCACCGCCCGCGCCCAGGGGCTCCCGGAGCGGACCATCACGCGGCGGTACGTCTTCCCGGCGGCGCTGGCCCCGCTGGTCACCGTGGTCGGACTCTCCCTGGCCTCGATGCTCGGCGGCGCCGTCGTGACGGAGAACGTCTTCTCCCTCCCCGGTCTCGGCAAGCTCCTGCTCACCGCCGTGGAACGCCGCGACTACCCGCTCATCGAGGGCTGCATCTTCTTCATCGCCGTGGTCTTCGTACTGATCAACCTGGCCGTGGACGTCGTCGCGGCCTCGCTGGACCCGCGCATCCGGCTGGAGGAGGACTAGACATGCATCCGAACGACGACGTCCTGCTGGACGTGACCGGCCTCGACGTCGACATCATGACCGTCGGCGGCTCGCACCGCGTCGTGCACGGCCTCGACCTGACACTGCGCCGGGGCCGCACCCTCGGGGTCGTGGGCGAGTCCGGCTCGGGCAAGTCCATGACCGCCACCGCGGTGGCGGGCATCCTCCCCGACGCCGCGGTCGCCTCGGGCAGTGTCCTCTACCAGGGGCGCGACCTGCTGGCCCTGACCGCCCGGGAGCGCAGGCGGCTCGCCGGGCCCGAGATCGGGTTCGTGTTCCAGGAGCCCATGAGCGCCCTGCACCCCACCATGACGATCGGCCGCCAGATGGCCGCACCCCTGCGCCTGCACCTGGGGCTCACCCGGCGCCTGGCGCGCGAGCGCTCCGCCGAACTGCTGGACCTGGTCGGCATCCCGCCCTCGCGCGGGGTCCTGGACGCCTACGTGCACCAGCTGTCCGGTGGCATGCGCCAGCGCGTGATGATCGCGATGAGCATCTCGTGCGAGCCCTCCCTGCTGATCGCCGACGAGCCCACGACCGCCCTGGACGCCACCGTCCAGAAGCAGATCCTCGACCTGCTCGCGCGGCTGCGGGGCGAGCTGGGCCTGTCGATGATCCTCATCAGCCACGACCTCGGCCTCGTCGCCGAACACACCGACGACGTGACCGTCATGCTCGACGGCCACGTGATGGAGTCCGGCCCCACCGGCCGGGTCGTGTCCTCCCCCGAGTCCGGATACACCCAGGGACTGCTGGAGGCCTCGCCGCGGCTCGGCCGGAGCCCGCGCCGCCTGCCCGTCATCGACAAGAGCCGATTCACGAAGGCGGTGCCCCGATGAGCACACCCACCGGCGACCCGTCCGCGGAACCCGTCCTGCGGATGTCGAACGTCACCAAGGAGTTCCGGCTCGGCGGCATGCTCCGCAGGACCGCGCACACCGCCGTCCGCGACGTGAGCCTGGACGTGCGCCGCGACGAGGTCCTCGGACTGGTCGGCGAGTCCGGGTCGGGCAAGTCCACCCTCGGCCGCATGGCCATCGGCCTCATCCGTCCCACCTCCGGGGGCGTCACCGTGCTGGGCCGCGACATCCTGTCCATGCCCCGCGCGGAACTGCGCGCGTACCGGCGCCGCATGCAGATGGTCTTCCAGGACTCCTCCAACTCGCTCAACCCGCGGATGACCCTGGCCGAACTCCTGGAGGAGCCCTACCGGGTCCAGGGCCTGTACACGCCCGCGGAGCGCTCCGCGCGGGCCAGGGCGGTCGCCGACGAGGTCGGGCTGGCCAGGGAGTGGATGGGGCGGCTGCCCCACGAGTTCTCGGGAGGCCAGCGCCAGCGCGTGTCCATCGCCCGCGCCCTGGCCCTCGAACCGGAGCTGATCGTCGCCGACGAACCCGTCTCCGCGCTGGACGTGTCCGTCCAGGCGCGCGTCCTCAACCTGCTCAAGGACATCCAGCAGGCCCGGAGCCTGTCGATGCTGTTCGTGAGCCACGACATGGCGGTCGTCGAGTTCATGTGCGACCGGGTCGCCGTGCTCGAACAGGGCGCCGTCGTGGAGACCGGCCCCGTCTCCCGGGTGCTCTCCGACCCCGCCCACGACTACACGCGCACCCTCCTGGACGCCGTGCCCCGACTCTGACCACGCCCCGCCCCCCTCCACCCCGCTGTTCCGTTCTGGGAGAAGAGATGACCACCCGACACGCCGTGGCGAAGCATGCCCTCATCACGGGCCCGGTAGCCGAGACGGCCGACGACAGAGCGGTCGTCCTCGAACCGTACGCCGTCGACCGGATCCCGACCTACGACTACGTCCAGGAGGAGTACCTGGTCTCGGGAACCGCCGCCGGGGACCCCTACTCGACCCGCGTCCTCGTCCGCCGCCCCGCCGACATGGCGCTCTACACGGGGCGCGCCCTGGCCGAGGTCAGCCACATCTGGGGCGGCAACTCCGTCTGGCGGGCCTTCAACCGCCAGATCATGCGGGGAGGCTTCATGTGGATCGGCATCGACTCGCAGGCCCCGTCCGCGCTCGACCTGGTCAAGGGCCGCAACGAGCGGCGGTACGCCGACATGACCTTCACCCCGGGCGAGCTGGCCGGCGACTTCGCCGCCTCGATCCCCTTCACCGAGGACCCCACCCCCGAGGTGCTCGCCCGGCAGTACGACGAGTTCAAGGAACGCTGGTGGCGCGCCACCCCGCAGTCCTTCGACATCATCGCGCAGGTGGCCAACACCCTCCGGGAGGGGCTCCCGGGCCTGCCGGAGGCGGCCGTGGAGACCCTGCTGTTCTCGGGGATCTCCCAGACCGGGGGAGTGGTCCGGCGGTTCGTGGAGCGGTACCACGGGCACCTGCGCCGCCCCGGGGGCGGACCGGTCTTCGACGGCTACCTCCCGGGGGCCTCCGGCGGTCCCGCGCTCCCGGACGTCGACGTCCCCGTCATGGAGGTCCTGGGCGAGGCCGAGTTCCAGTCGGTGCGCTGGGCCTGCGGGGTCTCCGGCCAGGTCCGCGGGCTCACCCACCGGCGCCCGGACTCGGCCGTCTTCCGCCTCTACGAGGTGGCGGGAATGGCGCACCGGGAGACGCGCTACATGAGCGACCTCGACCGCGAGCGGCTCCGCGACTGCCCGCTCCCGGAGGGGGCCCGCTGGTCGAGCTTCCCCAACTCGTTCGTCTACAACGCGCTCCTGGAACTGCTCTCCGGGTGGGCCAGGGGCGAGCTCGTGCCGCCCGGCTCCCGCCTGCTGGAGACGGTGGGGGACACCGACACCCTCGCGCGCGACGCCCGGGGCAACGCCCTGGGCGGGCTGCGGACGACCTACACCGACGCGCCCCTGTCGCGCCTGGTCGCCGCCACGCCCGTGGGCCGCCCCTCCTGGTACCACGGCAACGAGACGCCGCTGGCGGAGGACGACCTCGTCCGCCTGTACGGGGACGCCGACGGGTACCGCCGGGTCCACTCGCGGGTGGCCGACAGGATGGTCGGAGAGGGCTTCCTGGTCGCCGAGGACGCCGAGGCGCTGCGCCTGGGCGCGGAACAGGTGACCTTCTAGGGTCCGTGCGCCGCACCCCGTCGGCGCCCTCCGAGCGCCCGCACCGCCCCCGTCCCCGCCTCACGCGCGCGGGGACGGGGGCGGGGGCGGTTCACTGCACCAGGCGGGTGAGGAACTGGTGGCCGACGGAGTAGACGGCGCCGAGCTTGAGCCGGTGCCGGACGAGCCTGCCGTCCCTCGCCGAGTCCAGCAGGCCGACCTCCCGCAGCCTGCGCAGGTGCCGGGAGACCTGCTGCGCCGACATGCCGACGCGGTTCGCCAGCTCACCGGTGGTGCAGTGCTCGTTGACCAGGTGGCGGCACAGCTCCAGCCGCCCGGGATCGGACAGCACCGCCATGCGCATCCGGAGGTCCCTCAGCGGCACGTCCGCCGCCCCCATCTCCGAGACCGGGAACTGCACCACGATCGGCAGACCCGGCGAGCGCTGCGACTCCTCGTACTTCACCACCACGTGGGGCTTCGTGAACACGCTGGGGACCAGGACGAAGTCCCGGCCCGCGCAGGAGACGAAGGCGTTCTGGAGCTTGTCGTAGGCCACCTGGGCGGTCTGGGGCAGGTAGTGGCCCCCCGGCGTCAGCGATGCCAGGACCACGCCCAGCCGGTCCCGGGACAGGCGTTCGCGCACCTCCCGCTCGGCGGTGGACACCTGCGGGACCACCGCGCCCCAGCGGGACCGGAAGAAGGTGTCGTGGCACTCCTCCAGCAGGCGGGTGAGGTCGTCGCGGAAGACGGCCGGGTCCTGGAGGAAGCGCTCGCCGAGCTCCTCCCGCTCCTCGCTCTTGGCGCGGCAGAGTTCGAGGAACTCGGCGGGGGAGGCCCCCGGGTCGCGTGAGCCGTAGCGGCGCTCCCAGGCCCCGCCGGCGATGGTCTCCGCGACCATCGACGCGAACAGGGGCGCGGGCATGTGGCGCAGCTCGGTGAGCTCGTCCGCGAACGTCGCCGGGCGGTTGGTGTCCAGGGGGAGCAGCGCGCGCAGGCGGAACCGGGCCCAGAGCGGGGCGAAGGCGCGCAGCTGCCTGCGCGCGGGGCGGTCCAGCTCGGCGTTGATCACGCGCACGTCGCGTGCCATGTCCAGGTGGTGGCCCGGCTCGGCCAGGCAGTGGAGCAGGGCCATGAGGTCCGCCAGGGGCGAGCGTCTGACCACCACTCGCGAGTCGTCGGTGGAGACGAGATCGAACACAATGGGCACGTCGGCCAGTCTAGTGAGCCGTGTCCCGGCACCGACCCGCGTCCCCGGGCCGTCCGGCCCGTGCGGGCGGCTGCTGCCCCCGGACCCGGCCCGCACCCGCGGGGAGGCCGGCCTCAGCCCCCGTCGCGCAGCCGGGCCAGCTCGGCCCTGAGCCCGTCCGCCAGTTCGACGGCGCGCTCCAGACCGGGCACGGGGGCGGCGCCGCCCGCCTCCGGGGAGGGCGCGGTCCCGGGCCGCTCCGGGGCGGTCCGGCCGATCAGGGACGGGTCGGGTGTGATGCGCACCTGCTCGGAGGCGCCCTCGGCCTCGATGTCGAACACCACCCGGTCCGAGCGGTGCCAGCTCTCGAACCACTCCAGCGGCGTGCCGTCCCGGTCGAACGTCCCGCCCTCCAGGAGCAGGAGCGGGGCCTCGGCGGCGACGCCGAGCTCCAGGGCGATGCGCGGATCGGCGGGCACGGCGCGGATCTGGCGCCGCCCGCTCGTCGGCACGGCCCCGAACCTGTCCTCCATCAGCCGGTGCAGGGAGGCGTCGCGCAGCATCGCGGCGTCCAGGCCGCCGAACCGCTCGGCGGGCAGCCAGGTGCGCACGTAGGACAGCGGATCGCCGTCCACCGAGCGCACGCGCTCCAGCCTGAGCAGGTCCCGCGTGCCCAGGTGCCCGACCGCGGCCGGGACGCCGGAGCGGGAGGGCTCCAGCGACAGCACGGCGGTGGTCAGGCGCAGCCCCTCGGCGGAGAACTGGTCGAACAGCCCGGTGACGCGCTGGACGAGCCGGTGGTGCTCGGTGGGGATCGCCGCGACCGGGGCGCGGCCGTGGATCCGCCTGACGGAGCCCTCGTCCTCCAGGGTGGCCAGGGCCTGCCGGACCACGCTGCGGGAGACGCCGAACCGCTCGCGCAGGGCCGCCTCGCTGGGCAGGGTGTCGCCGGGGGCGATGGACCGGTCGCGGATCTCGGCGCGGAGCACACCGGCGACCTGGGCGTGCAGCGGACGGGGATCGGTGCGGTCGACGGGCATGGGCGCCATTCTAGGGCCGTGGCGGACGGTGGACGGGGTGGGACCGGGCCCTCGCGGGTGAGGCCCGGGGAGGGGAGCAGCGGGTGCCGCGGAGACGGTGCGCCCGCGCCCCCTGGGGAGCGCGGGCGCACCGCACGCGGGTGTCCGGACATGCGGGAGGGGCTGCCGCGGGCGGGCGGGGAGCCCCACCCGCCGGGCGGTGCCGCCCGGCGGGTCCTGTGCGCGGCTACCGGTCGTCGGACCGGGAGGCCTGCCAGACGTGGCCCCAGCCGGGGGCCAGCTCCGCGGCCCGGCGCAGCGCCAGGACCAGGCTGGCCTCGCGGGCGATCCCCCGGCCCGCGATGTCGAACGCGGTGCCGTGGTCGACCGACACCCGGACCACGGGCAGCCCGGCCGTGATGTTGACGCCGTCGTCGCCGTACACCGCCTTGAAGGGCGCGTGCCCCTGGTCGTGGTAGCAGACCGCCACCAGCTTCCACTTGCCGTTCACGGCCGCCGGGATCAGGGCGTCCGCGGGCAGCGGGCCGTGGGCGTTGATGCCCTCCTCGCGGGCGAGCGCGATCGCGGGGGCGAGGACGTCGGCGTCCTCGTCGCCGAACAGGCGGTTCTCCCCGGCGTGCGGGTTGAGCCCCGCCACGCCGATCGGCTCGTCCGGGTTCCCCTGGGCGCGGGCGAACGCGCTCATCAGGCGCAGCACCTCCAGGGTCCGCTCCCGGGTGATGCCGGAGATCGCGTCGCGCAGGGACACGTGCGTCGTCAGGTGGAAGAAGGACAGCTCGCCGGCGGACAGCACGAGGCTGTAGTCCCGCACCCCGAACTCGTGCGCGAGCAGTTCGGTGTGGCCGGGCCAGGCGTGGCCGCCCAGGTGCATGGCGGCCTTGTTCAGCGGCGGGGTGACGATGCCGTCCACCAGCCCGCGCTTGGCCAGGTCGACGGCGGCGATGACGAACCGTGCCGCGCCGTCGCCGGCCTCCGCGCTCAGCTCGCCCGGCGGCACGTGGCCCAGGGACGGGCCGGTCTGGACGACGTCGATGACGCCGGGGTCGTCGGCGGCGTCGGCCGGAGAGGCGATCGGGTTGACCGCGGCGGGGTCGCCGCCGACGGCGGTCACCGCGTTGCGCAGCGCGTCGGCGTCACCGACGACCACGGGTCTGGCGTACTCCCGGACCTCGGGGTGGTGCAGCAGCGACTTGGCGGTGATCTCCGGTCCGATTCCCGCGACGTCGCCGAGGGTGACTGCCAGGGTGGGGCGGCTCATGCGTTCCTGCCTTTCGTGTGGCGGACCGCGTCGGCGGCCTCCAGTAGTGCGGTGGGGGATCCGAATCCCCCGGCCTTGGTGACGATGGCGCGGCCGTGCCGGGGGCCGCCGGACAGCGTGCCCAGCGGGATGCCGGGGGCGACCTCGCCGGTCAGGGCGATGGCGCGCGCGTCCAGCGCGGCGGTGAGGGCGCGGGCCCCGTCGCCGCCGGTGACCACGAAGCCGGACAGCTCGTGGCGGGCGGCCAGGTCGGCGGCGAGCGAGCCGAAGCGGCGGGCGACCGACGCGGGGTCGAGCGCCCCGTCGCGGTCCTCGGGAGCGACCAGCGCGGTGTGGGCCACGGCCGGGTCGAACCGTTCCAGGACCCCGGCGGACCACTCCCGCCAGGCGGTGTCGTCGGCGAGGTCGCGCGGGGCGGGCTGCTCGATCCTGGTCCGCTCGTCGGCGGCCAGCTCCTCCACCTGCCCCCGGGCGGTCTGGTGCAGCGAGGTGACCACGACGAGGGCGGGGGCCGGCTCCGACTCCGCGGCCCACGACTCGGCCAACCGTGCGGCGAGCCCGGCCGAGCCGACCGGCACGGCGTCGGGGCCGAGCGCGGTGACGGCGGCGGCCAGGCGTGCCAGGTCCTCGTCGGTCTCGGCGTCGGCGACCACGACCGGCCCCGCGGCGCGCAGGAGCTCCGCGTCGGCGCGGGCGTCGTCCCCGGTGAGCCGGACGTGCCCGGCGCCGAGCAGGACGGCGATCCGGCTCTCCGACACCGGGGTCACGGGGTCGGTGCCGACCGCGGTGCGGTGCACCTCGACCCCGTCGACGAGGAGGACCCCGTCGCGGACGATGCGCCCCGTGGCGGGGAAGGCCGGGCAGACGACGGCGACCGCGTCGGGCGACCACGCGTCGAGGACGGCGTCGATCTCCGCGCGGATGGGGCCGCGCAGCGTGGAGTCGACCTTCTTGTACAGGCGGGCGGTCCCGGCGTCGCGCAGGCGGCGGACCGCCTCCGCCGCGGCAGCGGCGGCCCGGTCGGCGGGCAGCGCGCGGGAGTCGGTGCTGACGGCGACGACCTCGGCGTTCGGCGGCGCGGCGTCGAGCTGGAGCTCGGTGCTCCACCCCGCCCGCAGGAACTGCACGGCGGTGTCGCCCGCGCCCGTCAGGTCGTCCGCGACGACGGCGACGCGCGGTGGGACGGGGGTGTTCACGAGTCGGACTCCTTCTGCTCGGTGGTGTCGGCGTCCGCGCCGGGGGCGGGGGACGCCGCGCCCGCCTGGTCGGCGCGGTCCGGGAGCGGTTCACGGCCGGGGTGCGCGTCCACGGCGACCGTGCCGGTGCCCGCCTCCTCGGCGGCGCGCGCCTTCTCGGCCTCCTCGGCCTTCTCCGCCTCGGCGGGGGAGGCCCCGGCACGGCGCAGGACCCAGGTGGTCACGAGCGGTGCGAGGATCGCGGTGACCAGGACGCTCGCCGCGATCTGCGAGGTCGCCGTGCCCATGTAGGCGGCGAAGGACGGGTCCGCCGCCACCACGATGGCGGGGGTGGCCACGGCGTTGCCGGACACGGTTCCGGCGGCGAAGCCGATGCCGGACTCCTTGCCGCGGCGGAGCAGCAGCCGGTAGCCCAGGTAGACCAGGCCACCGGTGAACAGGGTGATGACCACGCCCAGCACGATGCCGGTCAGCCCGCCCTGCGCCACGTCGGCGAGGTCGATGCCCGCGCCCAGCGCGAAGGCGAAGAACGGGATCACGATGGAGGGCACGGGCTTGAGCACCTCGCGCCACTGTCCGTCCACGTTGCCGACGACCACGCCGAGCAGGAACGGGACGATCGCGGCGACGAGGGCCAGCACCGGGATCTGGCCCAGGCCCGAGGCGCCGATGAACAGAAGGGCGATGAACGGGCCGTCGTTGATGGCCCCCGCGATGTAGGCGCCCCGGTCGCGGGAGCGCCCGTACTGTCCGGTGATCGCGAGCCACAGGCCGCCGTTGGCGTTGGTGGTGGCGGCGATCAGCGCCAGGATCGACACCCCGAGGATGCCGTCGGGGCCGGTGAAGGCGGCGAGCGCGATGATCAGCAGGCCGGGGATGAGGCTCTTGCCGAGCAGGACCACGCCGGTGGCGGCCAGGACGGGGCCGCCGGTCCGGAGCGTCACCTGGGTGCCGGTGGCGAAGATGAGGAGGGCGATGAGCGGCAGAGCGCTGTCCTTGAACAGCGCCGTGGTGAAGCTGCCGATGTCCAGTGCCCCGGGGGCGAAGGTTCCGATGACCGACCCCAGGACCAGCGGGACCAGCATGGCCCCGCCGGGGATCTTGTTCATCCAGTGGTAGAGGGGCACCAGGGTCCCGTGGTCGTCGCGCATGAGTGTCCGTTCGCAGGGGTGTCCCGGCGGGGACCTCGGAGGGTCCGGACCGGAACGCATCTTGTCCGTACAGAGTGTACGTACAATTTGGGATGATGCCAGTCGGGGCCACAGGAATTCACACCGGGCCCCGTCTTGGCACTCGTGCCCTGCGTATCACCGTGCGTGACGGTCGGCGGGTCGGCGTCCGCGTCAGGGCCGCACGGCCTCGCGGGCGTCGGGGCGGTCCACGGCGGTGGCCGCGGCTCGGCGGGCGCGCAGGTGGTGGACGAGGACGGCGAGCGTCGCCGCCAGGAACACCGCCTGCATCGCGGTCCGGATCGGCAGGCTCTCGGTGAACCCCGCGCTCGCCCCGGTGGTGATCGCGTAGACGTTGGCGGGGAACATCGCGACCAGGAGGGCGCCGAGTCCGGCCGCGGACCACGGCGAGGTGCGCGCCCACAGGAGTCCGGCTGCCCCGGCGAGCTCCAGGATCCCGGTCACGGTGACGAGCAGGTCCGGCGCGGGCAGCGCGGGCGGGACCATGGCGATGAGCTCCTCGCGCAACCCGACGAAGTGCGAGACGCCGGTCAGGGTGAACATGGCCGCGAGTCCGCCGCGCAGCGCGAGCGGCCAGGAGCGCAGGCGCCGCACGCCGGCCGCGCCGAGCGCGAGCAGTGCGGTGGTGACGACGGCGAGGGTGATGAGCGGTTCCATCGTGGGCCTCCATGGTGTGGTGTCCCGAAATCTTTCTAATGGCAAGATTGCCTCGCGCACCCCCAACTTGTCAATGGAAAGATGTGAGGAGGCGGGGTCGGGGAGGCAGGACGGAGCCCGGTGGCTGCGGACGGGGGCGTGCGCCGGGCGGGCCCCTCGGGTGGAGAGGGCGCGCCGGAACCCGGAAGCGGGGCGGGGCCTCGGGGCTCGCAGGCGGGACGGCGCGCGGAGGGGAGGGCGGACGGCGGGAGGCGGCCGGGAGGGCCACGGGATCAGGGCGGGGAGGCGAGCCTCTCCACGGCCTCGCGCGCGGTGGCCGCGATGCCGGGATCCGGGTGCTGGCGGCCGATCGCCTCCAGGACCCGCACGGTGTCGGGGTGCCGGTCCTGCCGGAGCCGGTCGACGTTGTCGAGGATCACGTCCTCGATGCCCTCCGTGCAGTCCGAGGTCAGGAAGGCCCGCAGGTTGGTCTCGTCGGGGGCCAGCGCCGCCGCGAACATGTCGATGACGACCAACGGCCCGTGCCGGTCCATGATCAGGTCGATGTCGTGCTGGGCGAGCATGCCGGACGAGAGCAGGACGGACGCGCCGAGGCCGATCGCCGTCGGGTCGCCGGAGTCGAGCAGGGCCCACAGGTCGGGGACGATCTCCGAACTCGTCGAGTTCAGGACCTTCGTGCCGGTCCACCGGCGCCGGGCCAGGCCCGGTCCCCGCACCGCCTCGGCGATCTCCCGGAGGGCGCGTGCGGGGGTGCGCTCGGCCAGCCACGTGTCGAACGAGCAGAGACGGCCCTCCCGCGAGAGGGTGCCGAGGAGGTCGAGGAGCTCCCCGGCCCCGGTCAGCTCCCCGACCAGGGGTGCGGGTACGCCCACCGCCAGGAGGATCCGGCGGACCCCGAACCGTCCCAGGTCCGTCAGGGACGCCCAGAAGGGGCGGGCGTCGTCCCCCGTCCCGGAACCGTGGCGCCCCACGACGACGGCGCCGGCGCCGGTGAGCCGCCACAGCGCGCGCAGCAGCCGGTCGACGTCCTCGGGGCGGGCGGGTCCGGGGTTGTCGTGTGCGGTGCCGGGGCCCGACCGGGCCCTGCGGGCCAGGGTCTCCAGCGGGGTGCGGGCGCCGTCCGGGGCCTCGTAGAGGAGTCGCAGCGCCTGCGGGAGGAGGTCGTCGGTGCCGCCGGGGGAGAGGTGGTCCTGGGCCTGCTCGACACCGGTCCGGAACACGTTCGCCCACCAGTCCAGCACATGGCCGGGGGAGCGGACCTGCTGTTCCAGGCTCCGGGAGGGGTGGGCGTGGCCCGCACCCAGTTCGACCAGCCCGAGCCGCACGGCGGTCCGCCACGGCAGGACGAACTCCTCCACGTCCGGCACGGGGCCGAGGCGGTCCAGCCACCTCCGGCGTTCGAGGGGGCGTCCCTCCAGGCCGCGGGGCCACAGCCCGCACTGTCGCACGGCGTCGCGCACGTCGGTGATCTCGGGCAGGCCCCGGGGGCAGACGGAGGTGGTCGGCCCGCACCAGCGGGCCACACCGAGGGCATCGCGCAGGGGCGGGGTCCCCAGTGCGGCGCGGGCGAGTTCGTGCGAGGGAGGGAGCGACACGAGGCGGGCCGAAAGCCGTGGGCGATCGGCGTACGCCGGGTCGTGAGGAGGCATGGGCGCTCACGGATTCTCTTGGTGGAACGTGATGCATTCCCTTCTACCGTGCCGGTGCGCGGCGGCGAGGTCGTTTCGCCAAGTCGGGACAGTGGCGCCCGGCACACCGGTCCGACGGCCGCTCCCAGCGGCGACGCGCTCGGGGCCGTCCCGCGTCCCGCGCCCTCGGTCCCGTGACCCCTCGGGCGCCCGCGCCCGGGCCCGCACAGGGAGTCGGCGGTCCGCAGGTCCGATGCGCCCGGCCCCCGGTCAGTGCGCACGCACGGGCGTCGGCGGTCCGGGTCCGCCCCGGCCCGCGAGCCGGCTCGCCGCCCCCGGCTCCGCGACCGCGCGCCGTCCGCAGGCCGGGCCCGCGTTCCGACACGGCCCGGGGAGGGCCGCGGGCGTCCGCACCTGTCCCCGTAGTCACGTAGCGTCATGGGGTGGCGGAACCCCCTCCGCTGCGGCTGTACCCCTCCCACCTCACCGAAAGAACGGCCCGTGGTCGAACGCAGAGCTTTGGACATGGACTCCCTCGCGGTCAGCGACCGGTTCAGGCTGTTCAACTTCACCCGGCGCGACGACCACATCACCTACCTGTGGATCCTGCGGGCCATGGACCGGCTGCGCGAGGTCCACCAGGTGCAGGTGGCCCCCGACGACGTCGCCGCGGCCCTGCGCGAGCTCGCCGCCGCACACGACCGCGTGCCCGTCCCCGACCGCGGCCTGCGCGACCGGTTGGACGAACTCCACGCCGACCGCGTCGTGCACCGCTTCGACGACGCCTCCCGCGCGGGGAACCTGGTGCGCTACCGCAACCGCCAGTCGGTCTACCAGTTCAGCGAGCTGGGCTACTGGGCCTACCAGTCGGTGGAGAACCTGCTCGGCGCCCGCATCGAGGACGTCAACCTGTCCCGCCTGGTCTTCTCCGAGGTCCTGGACGACCTGCGCGCCCTCGCGGAGGCCAACCGCACGGGCCGGGCCGAGCACGTCCACCGCAGGCTCGCCCGCCTGGACGCCGCCATGGAGGACATGGGGCGGCGCTCGGCCCAGTTCCACGTCACCCTGGGTGAGATCCTGCGCTCCACCGACGCCTCCCCGGACGTCTTCCTGCGCCACAAGAACGCCCTCCTGGTGCACATGTCCGACTTCACGGCCGAACTCGACCGCTACCTGCCCCGCCTGGACCGCGCCGTCCGCGAGGTCGAGGAGACCGGCCTGGCCACCCTGCTCTCCCGTGCCGCCGACGCCGACGAGCGCCCGTTCATGGAACGGGACGAGCGCCGCGCCGACTGGGAGCGCCGCTGGCAGGCCCTGCGCGCGTGGTTCTCCTCCGACGACGCCGTCCCCGCCCGCGCCGCGGAACTGCACTCGGCCACGCGGACGGCCGTCTCCGGGGTGATCGCCCTGCTGCGGCAGATCACCGAGGCGCAGCGCGGCGGCGTCAACCGCTCCAGCCAACTGAGGCACCTCGCCTCCTGGGTGTTCAACACCCCCCACGACGGGGCCGCCCACGCCCTCATGGGCGCCGCGTTCAACGTCCGCTCCGCCCGCCACCTCGGCGTGGCCCACGACGACGAGGAACAGATCTCCCCGGGGCTGACCTGGTGGGACGCGCCCGGCGTCGAGGTCTCGGTCACCTTGTTCCGCAGCGGCACCGCGCCCACCACGGGCGTGCCCAGGCCGGTGCGCCGCAACCCCGGAGCCCAGGCACGGCTGCGCGGCCGGCAGGCCGCCGACCGCGAGTCCGAGCGCCGCTCCGCCGAACGCCTGGTCGAGGACGGCGCCCACGACCGCGTCCTGGACGAGACCGACACGCGTATCCTGCTGCGCCTGGTCACCCGCGCGCTGGAGGCGCGCACCGTCGTCGCCGGACGCCTGTCCTCGGCCTCCGGCGAGGGCGACGGCACCATGGTCCGCCTGGTCCCCGACCCGGCGGGCAGTACCGTCCGCACCAGCCAGGGCCGGATCCACCTCCCGGGCCTGCGCCTGGAGGCCACCGCACACCGGACACGAACGAAGAACCCCTGATGCCCCGAACCCCCGCCCCCGCGGTCGCCCCCGCCGACCTGGGCTCCTACCAGCAGGCCATGCGCCGCGTCCTGACCTGCGACCTCATCACGGCCTCCCGGCCCCGGCCCGGCGTCCTCGACCAGGTGTTGCGCTGGGCCGACGAACTCGCCGCCGACCTGGAACGGCTCTTCGGCTACACCCTGATCGCCACCACCGACCACGTGCGGCTGGTCCGCGAGCTGGACGCCCTGGACCCCACCCAGCGCCAGAACTTCTCACGCCGGGGCAGGCCCTTCGACCGGCGCAGGCTCGCCTACCTGTGCCTGCTGCTGGCCTCCTTCCAGCGCTCTCAGATCGAGATCAGCCTCGCCGACCTGGTCGCCCGCCTCACCCCGACCGCCAACACGATCGAGGGACTGGGCTACGACCCCACCGACGGCACCCACAAGGCCGCGCTGGTGGACGCCGCCCACTGGCTGCTCGACAGGGGAGCCCTGCACCTGTCCGACGGCTCCCTGGAGGCGTGGGCGGCACACGGGGACCAGGGCGACGCGCTCTTCGACATCGACCACGAGGTGTGCGAGGTGCTGTTCCGCCCGGCCCGACCGGTCCAGCACCTGGGCAGCGCCGCGGGGCTCCTCGCCGAGCCGCTGACCGCCGCCTCCCCCCGCGAGCAGGCGGCACGCCGGGCCCGGCGCCTCCTGGTGGAGCGCCCCGTCGTGTACCACGCCGACGTCGAACCCGAGGTCTCCGCCGTCCTGCGCGGACGGGGCGCGGCCGAGGAACTGGCCCGCGCCACCGGCCTGAGGGTGGAGCGCCGTGCGGAGGGCGTCCTGCTCGCCGACCCTGCCGGCGCCTTCACCGACCGGCCCTTCCCCGGACGCGGCGGCGCGGTCAACCGCACCGCCGGACTCCTGCTCGCCAAGGTCGCCGACCTGCTGGAGACGTCCCTGGCGGCCCTGGTCCCGATGACCGTGGCCCCGCTCCCCGCCGACCAGGCCGACCTCGTCCGCCTGGTCGACGCCGGCCTGCCCCGCGACGGCGTCGTCGCCGAACTCGCCTGGACCGCGGAGCCCGGAGAGGGGCCCGGCACCGAGCCGTCCGAGCCGCTGGAGGCGCCCCTGGTCGAACGCGCCCGGTGGGAGACGATGATCCACGAGCTGTTCGCCGAGTTCGGCGCCTCCTCCTTCGGCGGCGCCTGGCAGCAGGACCCCTACGGCCTGCTGGACGCCGCCCTGGCGCTCCTCGCGGAGCTCTCCCTGGTCCGCCCGGTCCTGGGCGGGGCCCTGGTCCTCCCGGCGTCCTCCCGCTACCGCAACCTCCAGGGCGCGCTGCCCGAGCGCGCCGACAGCGGCCAGCTCCCCCTGGGGCTGACCGGCTCCGCCCCCGCGGAGACTCCCCCCGCCGACCCGCCCCCCTCCGACACCGGGTCCGCCGACGGCCCCGGCACGGACCCCGAGCCCACGGCCGCCCACGCCCCCGCGGAAGGAAACCGATGACCCCCAGGAGCGACCGCTTCCAGCCCAGCCGCGCCGGCGTCATCAACGTCTGGGACTACGTCGACGAGGAGTTCGTGTTCGCCGACGGCCGCCTCGTCCTGCGCGGCCACAACGGCTCGGGCAAGACCAAGGCCCTGGAGGTGCTCTTCCCGTTCGTGCTCGACGGGTACACCGACGCCCGCCGACTCGACCCCTTCAGCGGCCAGAACCGCACCATGAAGTCCAACCTGCTGTACCGGGGCGACGACTCCGCCTACGGGTACGTGTGGATGGAGTTCGCCCGCGCCGACGGCGACCGCACCGAGACCGCCACCCTGGTCATCGGCCTGCGCGCCCACAAGCACCGCGACGGCGTCGTCCCCTCCTTCTTCGTCACCGACCGGCGCCTGGGCGTCGACTTCGGCCTGCTCGCCTCCGACGGGCGTCCCCTCACCGAACGGCAGCTCAAGGGCGCCCTCGGCGACGCCGCCTGCCACGCCACCGCCGCCGACTACCGCAGGGCCGTGGACGCCCGCCTGTTCGGGCTCGGCGACCGCTACACCCAGCTCCTCGACCTGCTCCTGGCCCTGCGCCGGCCCCTGCTGGCCAAGGACCTGGACCCCGACAAGGTCTCCGAGACCCTCACCAGCGGACTCAGCCCCCTCGACGAGACACTCCTGGACCAGGCCGCACGGGACTTCACCAACCTGTCCGCCGTCCAGCGCAGGTTCGACCAGGCGACCGCCGCCCACACCGCGACCACCGCCTTCGTCGGCGAGTACGCCTCCTACCTCACCGTCCACGCCCGCCACCGGCTCGCCCGCGTCCGCACCGCCACGCGGCAGGCCGCCGAACAGGCCGGGGCCGTCACCGGGGCCCGCGACACCCGGCAGCGGGCCGCCGTCGACCACGCGGCCGCCACCGAGCGCTCCGAGGAGCTCGACACCCGCATCCGCGGCCTCGACGCGCACCGGAGCGGGCTGGAGGCCGACGACGCGTTCAGGAGCCACGCCGCCCTGGAGGTCGAGCGCTCGCACAGCGCGGAGACCGCCCGCGACCTCAGCGAACAGCAGGCCCGGATCGACGCCCAGGCGGGGGAGGTGGGTGCCCTCCGGCGCGAGGCCGACCAGGTCGAGCAGGGCCTCGAACGCGTCCGGGCGCGCACCGGCGAACTCGCCGCCGAGCTGGCAGAATCCGCGGACCAGGCCGGCCTCGGGCACGACGGAGAGGGGCCCGCCGACAGCGGCGACGACCTGCCCGCCACCGCCCGGGCGCGCGCCACCGCCCGCCGCGCCGACGTGGACGCCGTGCGCGAACGCCTCCGCGGGCTCACCGGGGCGGAGACCGCCCGCACGGCCGCCGACCAGGCCGCCGCCCACGCCGACCAGCGGCTCCGGCAGCGCGACCAGGAGTGCGCCCGGGCGGCTGACGCCCTGGCCGACGCGCGGAGCACCGCAGCCGACGCGCTCGCCGCCTGGACCGGGCACTGGGCGGACGGCCCGTCCCCGGTCACCGGCCCCGTCTGCGTCGAAGCCCTCGGACAGGCACTGGAACGGTTCGGCGACCCCGGCACCCCCGCCCTGGCCGAGGTCTACGGCGAGCACACCGACCAGCAGCGCCTGGACGCGGCCGGGCACGTGCGCGCCCTGGAGGACCGCAAGGAGCAGCTGGACGCCGAGGCCGCCCGCCTCACCCGAGAGCGGGCGGACATCGCCGCCGAACGCGACGACGCCCCGGCCGCCGACGCCCGGCGCACCGCCTCGCGCGAGGGCCGTCCCGGCGCCCCGCTGTGGCGGCTCGTCCGGTTCGCCGACACCGTCGCGGACGCCGACGCGGCGGCCGTCGAGGGCGCGCTGGACGGCGCCGGGCTGCTCACCGCGTGGGTCCACCCGGACGCGGACGCCACCCGCTCCGCCCTCGCGGCAGGGGAGGCCGACGCGTACCTGCTGCCCACCGGCGACACGACCGCCGACGGGGGTCCCACACTCGCCGACGTGCTCGTCCCCGAACAGCAGGACCTGGTGCCCGAGGACGTGATCGCCCGCGTCCTCGCCTCGGTCCGGCTGAACGGCCCCGCGGCCGGGGACCCCGGCGCGACCCCCGGACCCGCCACCCCCGCGACCCCGGGCACGGGCGCCCCCGCGGCGCACACCGTCACCACCCGGGCCGGGTTCGCGCTGGGCCTGCTCATGGGCACCAGCCCCAAGGCCGTGCCCGAGTTCATCGGCGCCACCAACCGGGCCCACCGCCGCCGCGAACGCCTCGCCGACTGCGACGCGCGCCTCGCCGAACTCGCGGAACAGGACGCCCTGCTCTCCGAGGACCTCGACCGGGCGGGCGACCTCCTCAAGGCCTTCACCCGGGCGCGGACCGCCCTGCCCGACACGGCCCCGGTCGAACGCGCCGTACGCCGCGTCGAGCACCACTCCACCCTCCTGGCCTCGGCGCGCGAAGAGAGCGGCGAACGGCGCCGCGCGCTGGACGCCGCCGTCGCCGAGGTCGACGCCCACCGCCACCAGGTGCGCGCCGTGGCCGCCGAACGCGCCATGCCCGTCCGGCCGGAGGCCGTCGAGGCCGTCGCCTCGGCCGTCGACGACTACGAGTCCGCCGCCCGCGACCTCCACGCCGCCCGCGCCGAGGCCGCCCGGCACACCGCCGACCTCGACGGGCGCCGGGAGACCATCACCCGGCTGGACGGACGGCTGGAAGAGGACCGCGAACGCCACGAGGAGCGCCGGCGCGAGCACGAGCGGGCCGCCGCCGAACTCGCCGCCCGCGAGGCGAGCATCAGCGCCCCGGTCCGCGAGCTCATGGCCGAACTGGAGGGGGTGCGGGAGTCCCTGCGCGAGGCCCGGACCGAGCAGCGCGACGTCCAGGCCAGGGTGACCTCCTCCCACGAGACGATGATCCGCGCCGACCGCGACCTCGAACACGGCCGGAAGGCCCTCACCGACGCCTTCACCGCCCTGTTCGAGCACGGCGACGCCTTCGCCGCACTCACCCACCCCGACCTGCGCGCCACCCTGGGCGTGGAGCCCGGGCCCGCCTGGCCGGACCGGAGGCTGTGGCCCGCACCGGAACGGGCCGCCGAGGAGGTGCTCGCGGCTGCGGCCGAGGACCCCGCGGACGCCGTCCGCGCCGTCCTGCCGCACCCCGCGGTGGCGCTGACCGACGAGTTCGCCGACGTCGTCGACCCGGGCCGCACCGTCACCGACAGCGACCTCAAGTCCGCCTCCACCCGCGTCTCCAACGCCCTGCGCGCCTTCCAGGACGCCCTGGGCGGCGACGCCGAGGGCTACCGCGTCGACCACGACTTCGGGACGAGCGGCGTCATCACCGTGTTCGTCAACGACGAGACGGGCCGCAACCCGGTGTCGGCCTTCGCGCGGGTCATCGCCGACCGCGTCGAGGACCAGGGGGCGCTCCTGCGGGAGGAGGAGCGCGGCGTCCTGGAGGACGAGCTGCTCAGCGGCATCGCCCAGCAGATCCACGAGAGGGTGCGCGTCGCCCGCGACCTCGTCACCGGGATGGACCGCGACACCCGCTCGCGCCCCATGTCCTCGGGCACACGGATCGGTATCCGCTGGAGCCGGTCGGACCGCCTCACCGACGACCAGGCCGTCGCGGCGGGGCTGCTCAAACGCGACGCCGCGGGCCTGGGGCACGCCGGCCTGACCCGCCTGCGCGAGGTCCTGCGCCAGATGATCAGGGCCCACCACGCCGCCCACCCCAGGGCCACCTACAAGCAGGTCCTGTCCGCGGTGCTGGACTACCGCACCTGGTACCGGTTCGAGCTGCGCATGGCCGTCCCGGGGCAGGACGAGGTCCGCCTCACCAAGAACAAGCACGAGCAGATGTCCGGCGGCGAGAAGTCCGCCGCGATCCACCTGCCGCTGTTCGCCGCCGCGAACGCCCTCTACACCTCGGCGTCCCCCACGTGCCCGCGGATGGTGGCGCTGGACGAGGCCTTCGCCGGGATCGACGACCGCTACAAGCCGGAGCTCATGGGCCTGACGGTCACGTTCGACCTGGACATGTTCATGACCGGGCACGACCTGTGGGTGCACTACGACAGCGTGCCCATGGCCTCCCACTACGACATGCACCACGACAAGGGCTCGCACACCGTGTCGTCCCTGTTCATGCTCTGGGACGGCGCCCAGACGATCGACGCCGACGCCGGGTTCGCCGGTAACGAGGAGCTCGCGGCCGAACTCCTCGGCATCACCCCCAGCCGCTACGCCCCGCTGTCGGCGGCCGGAACCCTCCTGGAGGACACGGGGGACTGAGGCGGCGGGGCCGTGCGGTCCGGCCCCGTGCGCGTGCCGGGGCCGGACCGCGCACTCGCGGGCCGCACGGTCAGCGCAGGAAGGAGGCCCCGTTGACGTCCAGGACGGCCCCGGAGGACCACACCGCCTCCGGTGAGGCCAGGTACAGGACGGCCGCCGCCACCTCCTCGGGGGCGGCCACACGCCCGAAGGGGCTCTGCGCGCGGACCTCGTCGGTCACCCTGTCGGCGACGCGCTCGGTCGCCACGAACCCCGGCGCCACCGAGGCGACGGCGATACCGTGCGGCGCCAGGGCCACGGCGAGGGACTGCCCCAGGGAGTGCAGCGCGGCCTTGCTCGCGCCGTAGGCGGGGTGGTCGGGCTCCCCCTTGTACGCGCCGCGCGAGCCGACGTTGACGATGCGGCCCCGCGTCCCGCGGTCGATCATGTGCCGGGCCGCGAGGTAGCCGATGTTGGCGGCGGCGACCACGTTCACGTCCAGGGTGGTCCGCCAGGCCTCCTGCCACTGCTTGTAGGAGGTCCCGACGACCGGGTGGGCGGTGTTGACGGCCGCGTTGTTGACCACCACGTCGATCCCGCCCAGGGCGTCGACCACACCGGTGACGAGGCCGGCGGTGGCGTCGGGATCGCGCAGGTCGGCCCGGAACAGCGCGTGCCCCTCTCCGGGCAGGCCCGCGACGGTGCGCTCGGCCTCCTCCACGCTGTTCCCGCAGTGGACGGCCACGCGGTCGCCCGCCTCCGCGAAGGCATGGGCGACGGCCCGGCCGATGCCCCGGGCCGCCCCGGTGACCAGGACGTTCCGGCTCGCGGGGGCCTCCCCGTGGGCGGGGCGGGCGGGGGTCATTCGGTGATCTGACATGGGCGGCATCCTAGGGCGTGTTCCGTGGATGCTTTCGGTTGACTCGGCGCTTGCGCCGATCGACGCGAGCGGCTTCCAGGCCATCTCTCGCAAGACGAGTGGCGCAGGTCAGCCCGGGTTTGGCTGTCCAAGCGCAGTCGGCGCAGCGAGAGGCAGCCTGGGGGACGCGAGCCCGGAATGATCCGCGGAACGCGGCCTAGCCCCGCACCCCGGCGGACGACCGGCGCGGGGGCCGCGTCCGGGCGGGACGCGGGGGCGGTCGGGACACGGGGGCGGACACGGCCCGCGGGGTCAGGAACCGCCGTCCGCGACGCGCCCGTCCCCGGCGCGCAGCCCGAAGGGCACCCCGAAGCCGGTCAGCCAGCCGCCCTCGCGCAGAAGGCGGAACACCTCGTGGGTGACGTCGTGGTCCGGCGCCTGGCGCGCCGGCCAGCCGAACTCCTTCTCGATGGCGGACCAGCTGGGCCCGTGCCCGTGCTCGTCACGGTAGGAGCCCACCCACCGCGCCACCGAGGCCTCCCGGCCCGAGAGCAGGTCCCTCGCGCGGTCGGGGACGGGCACGTCGAGCGGTGTGGTCGCCGAGGCCTGCTTGGGAGGGGTCCGCGGCGGTTCCGGCCGCACGGCCAGGGGCAGGGTGACCTCGGTGAGCCGCGCGCCCACGGTGCCGCCGTCGGTGGAGAGGTCCTCGATCCACGAGACCTCGGTCAGCCAGGTGAGGAGCTCGGACAGCTCCTCGGCGCCGGAGAGGGCGCAGGCCGCCACCGCGTCCGCGGCGGGCAGGGACACCGCTCCGCCGTGGTCCGCGTGGACCGCCAGGTAGGCGGCGACCAGGCGGAGCCGGTTGGGCTTCTTACGGAGCTTCTTGTGGGCGAGCGCCTGGGAGAGCCACCCCGAGGCACGGGACCGCACGCCGTTGCCGACCGTCCACAGTTCGCCCCGCAGGCCGGGCAGGTCGCACAGCGCGGGGTCGGCGGCGTCCGCCTCGGCGACCGCCTCCGGGGTCGAGGCCAGCCAGCCGGTCGAGGTGAGCTCGACGAGGGCGGCGTGCGGGTCCTCCAGGCGCAGCATGCGCAGATCCTGGCCGGTGAAGTTCGCCCGACCCGTGACGGCGCCCCGCACGGTGAAGGTGAGGGCCAGGAGCCGCCCGTCCGGGGTGGTGCCCGTGCGTTCGGCGCTCAGTCGCGCCCACAGGTCGCGCAGGAGCGCCGCGTGGTGGGGGCCGATCGGCAGGGCGCGCTTGCGGTCGACGGGCACCTTCACCTGGGGCCTGTCCCGCGCCTCCTCCCGGGCGCGCCTGCGCTCCTTCTTGAACGCCCGCAACTCCGCGTTGGACAGCTTCCTGGGCGCCCCGCCCGGCGGGGTGGTGATGCCCTGCTCCTCGCAGCGCCCGCACGCCATGGCCGCGGCCAGGTCCTTGTTGGGGCGGAGGAAGCGGGGCTGCGCGATCTCGTGGGGAACGGGTTCGTGGGGCGCGGGGTCCGGCTCCCGCACGTCACTGTCCGCGGTGTGCTGCGTCATGGTCAGGAGGGTAGCGACGAATCGGCTCCGGTGTCCGGCATCTGGCAAATGTGACCGGGTGGCCCCGCCCGCCCGCGCCGGTTCCGGGGACGCGGCCCCGCCGTGTGCAGTGCGTGTGGCGCCGGGCAGGGGCCGTGTGCGGAGGGTGCCGGGGCCGTCGGCGGCGTCCACGGCCGTCCGGGGCGGTGCGGGGACCCGAACCGCCCGGAGGGAGTCCGGCGGGGCCCGACGGGGCAGGTACCCGGGCATGGGTGAACTGGTGCTGATCAGGCACGGGCAGACCGAATGGAGCCGGGACCGCCGGCACACCGGGTGGACCGACGTCCCCCTCACGGAGGCGGGGGAGCGCCAGGCGGGGGAGCTGCGGCCCCTGCTGCGGGGTCGCGACGTCGGGCGGGTGGTGACCAGCCCGCTGACGCGGGCCGTCCGCACCGCCGAGCTGGCCGGGCTGCGCGGCGGCGAGACGGACCCGGACCTGCGGGAGTGGGACTACGGGGGCTACGAGGGGGTCACCACCGTGGACATCCGGCGCGAGCGCCCCGGGTGGGACCTGTGGAGCGACGGCGTCGTCCCCGGCGGTACCGGGCACCCGGGCGAGACGGTGGAGGAGGTCGGTGAACGCGCGGACCGCCTGCTGGCCCCGCTCGCGCCGCTGGTCGGCGACGCGGGAGCCCCCGACGTGGTCCTGGTGGCGCACGGGCACGTCCTCCGCGTCGTCACCGCCCGGTGGCTGGGGCTGGACCCCCGCAACGGGGCGCTGTTCGCCCTGGGCACGGGGACGGTGAGCACGCTCGGCCGTGAGCACGACCGGCCGGTGGTCACCTCCTGGAACCTGTCGCCCTGAGCGGGGCCGCGCCTGCGGCCGGACGCCCGGGAGGGCAGACCGCCCCGCGAGGGGGCAACCGGGCCGTCACAGGCCGCGGAGCCGGATACGCCCGGCGGCCTCGTACGCGGCCCGGGCCACGCACGGGTCCCGGTGCAGGCGCCCGATCGCCTCCAGTGCCGGGACGGTGTACGGGTGTCCGCACAGCCACAGGCGGTCGGCGTTCTCCAGGAGGGACGCGTCGAGGCCGGAGGGGAACGCGAAGGCGAGCGCGGCCGTGAGGTCGTCCGCCCCGGACCCGGCCGACGACGCCAGGTCCAGCACGAGCCAGGGCCCGAACCGGTCGAGGACCGCGTCGATCTCCTCCTGCGGCAGCATCCGGGAGGACAGCAGGACGAGGGCGGCCAGCCCGGCGGCGACCCGGTCGGCGTCGCGCAGCATGGCCCGCAGCAGCGGGGTGAGGCGCGAGCTGACCATGTGCAGGACCGCCGCGCCCAGACGCCTGCGCAGCGTCAGCCGGGGGTCGGTGACCGCCCCGACGATCTCCTCCAGCGCCTCCTCCGGTGTGCGCCGGGCCAGCCACGGGTCGATCAGGGCCCCCTGGTCGCTCTCGGCCACGCGGGCCAGGGAGTCCAGGAACTCCGGTGCGCCGGTCAGGGCGAGGTCCTCGGCCAGCGGGGCGCGCACGCCCCGTCGGAGCAGCAGCCGGTGCACGCCGTACCGGCCCAGGTCGGTGAGTTCGACGTCCGGGTACCCCGACGCGTCGGGGACGTCCGCGGCGGGCCCGGACGGAGAGCGCGCGCCGTCGCCCCCGTGCGCCGCACCGTCGCCGTCGTCCCCGCCGCTCCGGGGACAGCGCTGCGGAGGGGCCCAGGCCCCCGGACGTCCCGGGCTGAGGATGACCGCTCCGGTGTCGGAGAGCTGCCACAGGAGGTGGAGCACCAGGTCGGGATCGGGTTCGGGGCCGGGCGGCAGCGGGGGTGCTCCGGGGAAGGGCGGGGCGCTCGTCGCGAGCGAGGGCAGCGGGACCCGGGCTCCGTCCGGCCCCTCGTAGAGGCGGAGCAGGACCGCGGGCAGCAGTTCTGGGCGGTGGGCCTCCGGCGGGTCCGGGTCCAGGAGGCCGCCGCGCGCGCACCGCACGGCGTCCTCGAACAGCCGCCTCCACCAGTCCAGGACCTCCTCGGGGTCGTGGACGCGCTCCTCCAGCCCCGGTGCGGGGCGGGCCCGGTCGGCGTCGAGCTCGATCATGCCGAGGACCACGGCCGCCTGCCAGGGGGCCATGAACTCCGCGGCGTCCGCTGCCGAGCCGAGGCCCCGCAACCAGGCCACGCGTGCGCCGCGGTCGCGGACGAGCCCGTACGGCCACAGGCCGAACCGCTCGATCGCGGCGCGGACGCTCTCCGGGCCAGGCACCCCGGGCTCGGACACGGCGGTCGCCGGGGCGCTCCACCGGGCCAGGCGCAGGGCGTCGCACAACAGGGGGGTGCCCAGGGCGACCTGGGCGAGCACCTGCGGGCGTAGCAGGGACACCGGCCGGAGCGCGGCCTGGTCGATGTCGCAGTGGTCGAGGTGCGAGGTCTCGTTCGACGCCATGTCCGCTCCCGGCTGTCCCTCGTGGTGCCCGTCCCTCCCCTTTTACCGTTCCCCGGCCGTCCCCGTGGGTCGTTTCGGTGAAGACGGGGGCGGGAAACGCCCGCGAGGGGGGCCGTGGCCGGTCTGGGGGCGCCCTGATCGTCGGACGAGGACCCGGTCGGCCACCGGATCGGCGACTCCGGTCGGGGCCGCGACGGGGGAGGGACGGTTCTCCCACCGGCGGCAGGACCGGGGTCGGTGCGGCGTGTGGCCGACATGCGCCGACACCTGTCTCCCCACGAGGGGGACGGTCCCGTCATTGAGGGGTGAGCAGGGGACACTCGGGGCTCGACGGACCGGACCGGTCCCCGCTCCTGTCGCGGGAACCAGGCATTGGTTACGACGTGCCCCTGGGATCACCGGTTCCACATTCGGTGGTTTCGGTGGCGCGGATACCGGGGCCGTTCGGCGGCCACTGGGGGAACATCTGTACCTTCCGGGCACGGGGAGGGCGGGGCGGGTGAGTCAGGAGTGTGCTGGCGAGGGGTTGACATGGAGAGCAAAGGCATATTGGCTAGGCCACTGAGCCGTATGAGCCAGATCACAGCCCTGCTTTTCGTCTGATCGGTACACGACATGACCCCGCAACTCCTCACCATCCTCGCCCTCCTGGCGATGTTCGTCATCGCCACGGTCCTGCCGATCAACATCGGCGCCCTCGCCTTCGTCGGGGCCTTCCTCGTCGGCGTCCTCGCCCTGGGCATGGACACCGACGCCATTCTGGGCGGATTCCCGGCCGACCTCTTCCTCACACTGGTCGGCGTCACCTACCTCTTCGCGATCGCCAAGAACAACGGGACGATCGACCTCCTCGTCCGCGGCGCCACGCGGCTGGTCGGCGGCCGGGTCGTCGCCATCCCCTGGATCATGTTCGGCATCACCGCCTTGCTGACCGGCGTGGGCGCGCTCAGCCCGGCGGCCGTGGCCATCGTCGCGCCGATCGCGCTGGGCTTCGCCGTCAAGTACCGGATCAACCCCCTGCTCATGGGCATGATGGTGATCCACGGCGCCCAGGGCGGCGGGTTCTCGCCGGTCAGCGTCTACGGCGCCACGGTCAACGGCATCGTCGCCGACAGCGGGCTCGCGGTCGCGCCGCTCACCCTCTTCCTCGGCAACCTCGTCTTCAACCTGTGCATCGCGGTGGTCCTGTTCGTCTCCCTGGGGGGCAACCGCCTCATCGGCGCGAGGGCACACGAGTTCGAGGCCGCCGAGAGCGCACCGGTCCCGGCGGGGGCGGCCGCGGTCGGCGGCTCCGGTGCGGGCACGGCCGGAGGCCCCGTCGCGGTGGCCGCCGGCGGATCCGCCGGTGCGCCCGGTGCCGAGGACGGGACCGCGGGCGGACCCGACCGCAGCCCGGTCCGGTTCGACCAGCTCGCCACCATCGCGGGCATCGTGGTCCTGGGCGTGCTCGCCCTGGGCTTCGGCCTCGACGTCGGGTTCGTCGCGCTGTCCGTGACGGTCGTGCTGGCGCTGATCTCCCCCAAGGCCCAGAAGAACGCGCTGTCCCAGATCAGCTGGCCCACCGTGCTGCTGATCACCGGCATGCTCACGTTCGTCGGCGTCATGGAGAGCGCCGGGACCATCGACTACGTCGGCAACGCCGCGGCCGGGCTGGGAGCTCCGCTGCTGGTCGCGCTCGTGCTCTGCTACATCGGCGCCATCGTGTCGGCGTTCGCGTCCTCGACCGCGATCCTGGGCGCGACCATCCCGCTGGCGATCCCGTTCCTCCTGATGGGCGATGTCAGCGCGACCGGCGTGATCGTGGCGCTGGCGGTCTCCTCCACCATCGTCGACGTCAGCCCGTTCTCGACCAACGGGGCCCTGGTGCTGGCCAACGCCTCGGGTGTGGACCCGGACCGTTTCTACCGCCAGATCCTCGTCTACAGCGCCATCGTGGTGGTGGTGGGACCTCTGATCGCGTGGGGGGTGCTGGTCGTCCCCGGCCTGCTGTGAGTCCGGGCCGCACCGGCGCAGGCGCGGTGCGGTGCCCGGGGCCGGTCCGCCGGTGTCGCGTAACCCCTGGCTCGCACCGGACCACAGGCCGAGCCTGTGGTCCGGTGCGGCGCCTCAGGGAACGGCCGGACCGACCACGCGGGAGACCAGCAGCAGGTGGTCGCGCATCGCGTCCGCGGCGGCCTTGGGGTCGGCCGCGTGGATGGCGGCGCCGATCCGCTCGTGCCCGCTGAGCGAGGCCTGGGGCCGGTCCGGCTGGGAGAGGGACTCCAGCCGGGTCTCCCGGATCATCGGTGCGAGCTCGTTCATCATCCGGGTCAGGAGGCGCGAACGCGCCGCCGCGGTGATCGCCGCGTGGAACCGCTCGTCGCCGGTGACCCCCCGGTCGCCGTTCTCGACCTCCTGGCGCATGAGGTCCAGCGCCGCGTCGATGGCGACCAGGTCCTCGGGGGTGCGCCGCTCGGCCGCCAGCTCCGCCAGCTTGACCTCCAGGGCCTGCCGGGCCTCGATGATCTCCGCGCGCCGGTTGGCCCGGTCGCGCAGCAGGGCGAGAACGCCCTGCTCGGAGACGGTCTGGCGGATGATCGCCCCGTCGCCGTGCCGGACCTCGATGACCCCCTGGACCTCCAGTGCGACCAGGGCCTGGCTCACCGAGGCCCGGCTGACCTCCAGGGCGGAGGCCAGTTCCCGCTCGGGCGGCAGCCGGTCGCCGACGCCCAGCCCGGCATCCCGCATGTGTTCGACGAGACGTTCCACGAGCTGTTCGTACAGACGGGGTCGAGCCGGTGGTCGGGGTCGGGATTTGGCAGGCACGCTCGGTGGCTCCTGATCTACGCATCCGGCTGTGTCAGAGGGCTTCCAGGCTAGAGCATCCCGCCCCCGGGCCCCGGGGGTTCGGCGGGTGACGGCGACCGCTCCGGCGGGCGAACGCGGATCGGGAGGGGCTTCACAAACCGGGGGTGGGCATGCCACCCTGGCGTTAAGGCCTAGTGGCCTAGCCACTGAACCATTTGGAGGTTGCTGTGGGGACCCGACGCACCGCTCACGAACTCCTCGACCTCGTCCTCGACACGGGGTCCTACCTCTCCTGGGACAGCGCCCCCGCCGACGTGCGCCCCGACGCCGCCTACGCCGTCGCCCTGGCCGACGCGCACACCGCGAGCGGATGCGACGAGGCCGTCCTCACCGGCGAGGGCCGCCTGCACGGACACCGCGTCGCCGTCGTGGCCTGCGAGTTCGGCTTCCTCGCCGGCTCCGTCGGGATCGCCGCCGCCGAACGCCTCCTCGACGCCGTCGAACGCGCCACCGCCGAAGGACTGCCACTGCTGGCCGCACCCGCCTCGGGCGGCACCCGCATGCAGGAGGGCACCCGCGCCTTCGTGTCCATGGCGCCGATCGCCGCCGCCATCACCGCGCACAAGGCCGCCGGACACCCCTACCTCGTGTACCTGCGCCACCCGACCACCGGCGGCGTCCTCGCCTCCTGGGGATCGCTGGGGCACCTCACCGCGGCCGAACCCGGCGCCCTCATCGGCTTCCTCGGCCCCCGCGTCTACGAGGCCCTCCACGGCGACGCGTTCCCCGAGGGGGTCCAGCGCGCGGAGAACCTCCGCCTCCACGGACTCGTCGACGCCGTCCTCCCCCCCGAGGAACTGCGCGGCGCCGCCGGACTCGCCCTCGACGTCCTCCTCGACCGCGCGGCCGACGCCGCACGGTTCCCGGCCGCGCCTCCCGCCGCGCCCGCCGCCCGCGTCCCCACCTGGGACTCGGTGCTGAGGTCCCGGCGCAAGGAACGGCCGGGCGTACGCGACCTGCTGCGGCACGCCGCCACCGACGTCGTCCGGCTGCACGGCACAGGCGAGGGGGACGACGACCCCTCCCTGCTGGTGGCCCTGGCCCGGTTCGGCGGACGCCCCTGCGTCCTGGCCGGCCAGGACCGGAGCAGGCAGGGCGCCCGGACCCCGATGGGCCCGGCCGCGCTGCTCCAGGCCAGGCGGGCCATGCGGCTCGCGGCCGAACTCCGGCTGCCGCTGGTCACGGTCATCGACACCCCCGGCGCCGAACTGTCCGCGGCGGCCGAGGAACGCGGCATGGCCGCCCAGATCGCCCACTGCCTCGCGGACATGGCCACACTCGGCACCGCGACGGTGTCGGTCCTGCTGGGGGAGGGGACCGGCGGGGGCGCGATCGCCCTGCTCCCCGCCGACCGCGTCCTGTGCGCCCAGCACGCCTGGCTGTCGCCGCTCCCTCCCGAGGGCGCGAGCGCGATCGTCTACCGCACCGTCGACCGGGCCGGGGAACTGGCCGAGAGCCAGGGCATCGGCTCCGCCGACCTGCTGGCCTCCGGCGTCGTGGACCGGGTGATCGCCGAGGACGGAGACGCCGCCGACGAGGACGAGGCGTTCTGCGTCCGTGTCGGCGCCGCGGTCGCCCACGAGCTCGCCACCCTGCCGCCGCACGCCGAGGGGGCTCCGCACGCCGGGCGCACGGGGCGCTACCGGCTGCTCGGGGCGGGGGTCTGACCCGGACACCCGACGGCCGGACCGTGCGGACCGGCCGCCGAGGACGCCCCTCCGACGGGGCTTCCCGATCGACACACGTGCCCGGTCGTCGCCGACCGGGCAGGACGAACAACACCGGAGGTGGAACATGGACCGCTCGGACGGCCCGCTCAAGGGAACCGTGGTCGTGGATCTGTCGCGTGCCCTCGCGGGGCCGCACGCGGCGATGCTGCTCGGAGACCTCGGGGCGAGGGTGATCAAGGTCGAGCAGCCCGGCACGGGTGACGAGACGCGCGGGTGGGGTCCGCCGTTCGTCGGACCGGAGGAGGAGCGGATCAGCACCTACTTCCTGTCCTGCAACCGCAACAAGGAGTCCATCGAACTGGACCTGAAGTCCGACGACGGCGTGGAGCAGCTCACCCGGCTCGTGCGCGCCGCCGACGTCCTGGTCGAGAACTTCAGACCGGGTGTCCTGGACCGGCTCGGGTTCTCCGTCGAACGCCTGGAGGAGCTCAACCCCCGGCTGGTGGTCTGCTCCATCACCGGGTTCGGACACGACGGGCCCGAGGGCGGGCGCGCGGGCTACGACCAGATCGCCCAGGGCGAGGCGGGCCTCATGAGCGTGACCGGCCCCTCGTCCAAGGAGCCGACCAAGACCGGTGTGGCCATCGGGGACGTGCTGGCCGGGATGAACGGGGCACAGGGCGTGCTCGCGGCCCTGGTGGAACGGGGGCGCACCGGACGCGGACGGGTCGTGCGGACCTCCCTGCTCTCCTCCATCGTGGGCGTGCACGCCTTCCAGGGGACCCGCTGGACGGTCGCGCGCGAGGTACCGACGGCGCTGGGCAACCAGCACCCCTCCATCGCCCCCTACGGCGCCTTCGCCTGCATGGACGGGATGCTGCAGGTGGCCGTGGGCGGTGAGGCGCAGTGGGCGCGGTTCGCCGGACTGCTCGGCCTGGACGCCGAGGACCCCAGGTTCCGGGACAACGCCTCCCGGGTGGCGCACCGCGAGGCCCTGATCGCCGAGGTGGAGGCGGTCCTCGCCCAGGGGACCCGGGACGAGTGGCTGAGCCGCATCGGCGGGGCCGGGGTGCCCTGCGGCGCGGTGCGCACCGTCGACCAGGTCTACGAGTGGGACCAGACCCGCTCCCAGGGCCTGGTGGTCTCGGTCGAGCACCCGGTGCTGGGCGACGTCGAACTGCCCGGCTCGGCGCTGCGCTTCGATCCCCGCGGCCCCGACGAGGCGGAGGAGTTCGGACGGGGCTACCTGCCGCCCCCCGCCCTGGGCGAGCACAACACCGCCGTGCGGACCTGGCTCGACGAGGCCGAGCGGGAGCGGGAGGCGGTGGCGGAGCCGGTGGGCTGACCCCCGGCGGAGCACCGGACCGTCGGCCGCCCCTCCCCGCCCGGACGGCAGCCCCGCGCCCCCGCCCCGCGGCGGACCGCCCTGCCGGTGCACCTGCCACCGGCCGCCAGGACCACCACGACAGCCATGCGAACGGCCGTACCGCACCCCCGGGTGCCGGTGCGGCCGTTCGGCTTCCCCCGTCGTCGCGGGGGCGCGCTTCCCGGCCCGGTCGGCGCCGTCGCATCGCGCCCGCCCCGGGGAGGCGGCCCGGGGCGGGCGGCCTTCCCCGCGTGACCTGTGCCGCGGGAGCGGCGAGAGCGTCCCGGCCCCTCGGTCGGCGGGCAGGGCGGCTTCTCCCCGCCCCACCGCACGGGCGAGAACCGGGCCGGGAGCCACTGCCGGACCGCCCGCCCCACCCGCGTCCCGGACACGGGAACCCGGGTTCCGGGTGCCGACCCGGCGGCCGACGACCCGCCCCGGGGATTCCGGGCACGGGCGGGCCTTGGATCGGTGACGGACCGGCCTGCTTCGGGGCGGCCCGTATCCGGGGCCGATCCGGGTGTGCCCCTCCGACAGGTTTTCGATTCGGGCGTGCGGGCCGGGACACCCGGTCCTCAGGGCGACGCCGCGACAGGCCGGGAACGGGTGCCCGGATCCGGTCCGACCGCAACCGCGAAACCCCCTTCGGACTGTCCTGCGGCGGGTCCATGATCAGCAGCACTTCAACGCCGGTCACGGAGGAGGCTGCGGCGGACACACGGCACGGCCGCTCTTTCCGCGCGCCCGGAAACGGGCGTGGACCGGCTCCCGACCACGTGAGGACATCACGATGCGCACCACGTCACCGCCCACACCCGACGACGAGGCCGGTGAGGGCCTCTCCCTGCCCGCACTGACCACACCGAGCTGGCGCCACTTCGGCGCCCAGGCGGCCGAGGCCACCTGGGCCCGGATCGGGCGCCGCCTACCGGCCCTCACCGCCCAGGCCGCCGCCCTGGCCTGGCGCAGCAGCCCGCGGGACGTCCTCGCGACCACCGTGCTCAACATCGGTGTGGGAGCGGCCACCGCGTGGGCGCTCATCGCCACCACCGGTGTGCTCGGAGAGCTGTTCCAGGCGGCGCCCACCCCCGACCGGCTCCGGGCCGCACTGCCCTCCCTGGTGGTGCTGGCCCTCGCCCTGGTCCTGCGGGGGATCTGCTCGGCCGCCGCCGGACGGGCCCAGGCCCGACTGCAGCCCAAGGTGGTGCTCGCCGCGGAGAGGAGGTTCCTGAGCCGGTGCACCGCCGTCGAACTGCGCGCCTTCGACGACAGCGGATTCCACGACCACCTCCACCGCTCCTATGCGCGCGGCAGCGACCAGGCGGGGGAACTCGTCCGCCACACCGCCGACGTCCTCACCGGGGTCGTGGGCGTGGTCGCCGCCGTCGGCGTCCTGGGCGTGCTGCACCCGGCCCTGCTCCCGCTGCTGTTCCTGGCGATGGCGCCCCAGTGGTGGGGGTCCTCGGCGGCGGCCCGCCTGCGGTACCGGATGATCATGGCGTTCACCGAGGGGGCCCGCCGCAAGTTCCTGCTCGAACAGATCATGGTCAACCGCGACAACGCCGCCGAGATCCGCTCGTTCACCATGGAGAAGCGGCTGCTCGCCGAGTTCGACAGGGTCGCCGACCGGGAGCTGGACATCCAGCTCGGACTGGCCACCCGCCAGTCCCTGATCCGGCTGGCGGGCAGCACCGCCGGCGGCCTCGCGGCCGGGGCGGTGTTCGTGGTCCTGGGGCTGCTGCTGGTCGAGGGGGTCGTGGAGATCGCCGTCGCGGGGGCGGCCGTGGTCGCCATCCGGGTCGCGCAGGGCGCCCTGGGCGGCGCCCTGCCCTCCCTGACCCACGTGTACGAGTCCGGACTGTACTTCGCCGACTTCGTCGCCTTCGAGGAGGAGGCCGCGCGCAGGCTCCCCCCGGCGGACCCGGAACCGGCTCCCGAGGGGTTCGAGGAGATCCGGGTCGAGAACGTCACCTTCACCTACCCGGGCGGGAGGGACGGGGACGCCCCCGCGCTCGACGACGTCAGCCTCACCCTCCGGCGCGGCCGGACCGTCGCGCTCGTGGGGGAGAACGGGTCGGGCAAGACCACCCTGGCCAAGCTCCTGTCCGGCCTGTACGGCCCGGGACGCGGACGGATCCGCTGGGACGGAACCGACCTGGCCCGGGTGGACGCGACCGATCTGAGGCGACGGATCTCCGTCATCGCCCAGGACCACACCCACTGGCCGCTGACGGCCCGCCGCAACGTCGTCATGAGCAGTCCCGGCGACGACCCCGAGCGCCTGGACCGTGCCGCGCTCGCCGCGCACGCCGACACGGTGGTGGCGGAGTTCGCCCACGGGTGGGACACCCTGCTGGACAAGCGCTTCGCGGAGGGGGCCGAACCGTCCGGTGGACAGTGGCAGCGGCTGGCCGCGGCCAGGGGCTTCTACCGGGGTGACGACGGCGACGCCACGCCCCTGCTCATCGCGGACGAGCCCACGGCGGCGCTCGACGCCCGGGCCGAGCACGCCTTCTTCTCCTCCCTGCACGCCCACGCGGGACGCACCGGGGCGGCCGTCGTGCTGATCACGCACCGTCTCGCGTCGGTGCGGATGGCCGACCACATCGTGGTGCTTCGCAGGGGGAGGGTGGTGGAGGAGGGCTCCCACACGGAGCTGCTGGAGGCCGACGGGCTCTACCGGGAGCTGTGGGACCTGCAGGCCAGCGCCTACCAGTGGTCCGTACCGCAGCAGCGCCGGAGCGCCTGACCCGGGGGCGGTGGCGGCCCCGACCGTCACCGCCCCTCCCGCCCGGGGCCACGACCCGGGGCGGCTCCGCAGGCGGGGGCCGGGCACCAGCGCCGGTAGGGGCAGTCCCGGCAGATCCTGCCCGGGGCCGGGGGGTACCGGAGGTCGTGGTGCCAGGGCCCGGCGAGCGCGTGGACCACCTGCCGGGCCTCGGCCCGGGCCCAGGCCGAACCGGGGTCGATCGACCGCACGTCCGCGCCGCCGGGGGAGAGGACCTCCAGTTCGACCGCGGACCCCGCCTCCAGGGGAAGCACCCCGAACGCGAAGAGCAGGACGGCCAGGGCCAGCGCGGGCTCGCGGACCATCAGCCCGCGCTCGTCCGAGGGCAGGTCCCCGGTCGTCGTCCCGATGTCCCGGTAGCACCAGGACCCGCCCCGGTGGAGCAGCAGATCGGGCCTGGCCAGGACGAGGACGTCGGCCCGGGTGTCGTCGGCGGCCACGGTGCGGCCCACCCGGGCGTGGCTCCCCGACCGGAGCCCGACCAGCGGACAGACCCCGACGTGGGCGGCGAGCATCGCGGCCCCCAGGCGGGCCTCCCCGCCGCTGAGCTCCCACCCGCCCGCACCCCAGGAGCCGTGGTCCCCGGGGAGGTCTTCCGGACCGCAGGCCCGGCGCGGCTGCCGCCCGTGCAGCCGCCGCAGCCAGGCCCGGACGGCCCCGTCCCGGCGCGAGGCCGAGGGCTCCCCGGGCGCGGAGCCCTCGGGCGGGTCCCCCGGCAGGCCGAGGGTGTGGAAGTGGTGGCGCGCCGGGCAGCCCCGGAAGCGCAGGCCATCGGCCACCGACCACGACCTGCGCGGCCGGGTGCTGTCGTGGACGCCGAGGATGCCGGGCGCGGCCGGAAGGCGACCGCAACCGGACCGCACCCCGCAGGACAGGCAGTCGGTACCGGGGGACCGGGCCCCTCCGACCAGGGCCGAGCGCAGGCCCTCCCGGCCCACGGCGGCGAAGAACTGCTCGGCCTCGGCGGCGGTGGACTCGTAGAGCACGGCGGTGGAGGAGTCCAGGCAGGACGCCTGGACCACCCGCACCCGGTCCGGCGGTTCGCGGTCGGCGGTGGAACCGCCCAGGCGCCCCCGCATCGGGTAGGGGACACCGTGCCGGTAGCGGTCGGGGCGGCTCGCGTAGACGTCGCGGTCGACCCCGGCGCCGGTGGCCAGCACGTACGCGGCGACGGCCACCTCCGCGTCCGGGAGGCGCCGGTCGCCCGCCGGGCCCAGGAGCGGGACGCGCAGCTCCCGCACCCGGTGTGCGCCGTCCCGGTACGCGTATCCGCGGCCCCGGGCGCACACCTCGTAGGGACGGGAGTGGGAGGAGCCCCGGTCCGGCAGGTACTGGCGCACCCAGAAGTCCGGCACCGGGGCGCGGTCGAGGCCGTCCCGCGCACGGTCCCCGGACAGGCCGTCGAGGTAGGCCCGTGCGGCGTGCCGGACCCAGGCCAGCAGGCCGCCGTGCGGCGGGGCGACCCGCTCGCCCATCACGTCCAGGCTCCGTCGGCCGGGGCCGGGGCCGGGGAGCTGCGAGCACGCGTCCTCGACCGTCAGCCCCCGGTGCTCGACCAGGTCCAGGACGGCGTCGAGGAGGGCGAGCGGGGAGCCCGCGAGGGGAGGCGGCCGGAGCGCGGGGTCCCGCCGGACGGCGTGGTCGGCCCGCGTGCGGCGGTGCGTGGGGCAGCCGTCCCGGGCGAGCACCGCGGAACTGCTGAGGAGTCGGATGACGGGGGCGTGGTCGTCGCTGTCACGGGTCCGGTCGGTCACGGTGTCCTCCCTGGAAGAAGGGTGACACGATCCGGGTTGCGCCGCCGGAGGCCTGTGGACAGACCTGGCGGAGTGCGACGGTGCAACGTTCGAAGCGGGCTGGGGCAACGGCCCCGGGACCCTGCCGGGGACGCCTGCGACCGCGACGCCCACCGCGCCGGGGGCGGGCCCGCCCCCGGTACCCGGGGGCACGGCGGGGCCGGTGGCCGGGGCGGATTTCCAGGTGCGGGGAAGCTGGGAATAAACCTCCGTAAAAAGTCACTCACGGTGACGATTTCCCCTCCTTGAGTGGTGCGGCGAAGACCCGTCCGGCACCCCCTCATCATGTTGAATGACCTGCATGATCGTGCGTCGAGTACTTCCCGATGAGATGAACGCCGTCAGCGAACTGCGCGTGATGGCCTACACGGCCGACGGCCTTGTGAACGTGAACCCGGCCTACGTCGATGCGTTGCGGCTCCTGGGAGCGGACGGTCGCGGCGAGGTCCTGGTGACGGCCGACGACGAACGGCTCCTGGGGACGGTCATGTTCGAGCCCTGGTCGCCGGAGAGCGAGGTCGCCCGCAACGCCGACGAGGCCGAGGTGCGCGCCTTCGCCGTGTCGCCCGAGGCCAGGGGCCTCGGTGTCGGCCGGGACCTGGTGAACGCGGTGGTCGGGAGAGCACGCGAGGAGGGGGTCTCACGGCTGCTGGTCGCCGCGCTTCCGGAGATGGTCGCGGCCCGGTACGTCTACGAGGCGCGCGGCTTCCGGCGGGCGCCCGACCGCGACCTGTCGCCGCTGCCCGACGTCGAACTCATGGCCTACGAGCTCGTGGTCAAGGACTGAGGACCGGGCCCGGGAGAGCCGCCTGCCGGACCCGCCCCGGGCGGAGCCGGGGACGGGGGCCGCGCGGGGCGGGCCGGGCGAGCGGCTCAGGAGGCGGCCGGGGCCGGCCGTACCCGGTCGGCGGCCTCGGCCAGAAGCGCTCCCAGCGCCCCGTCGGAGATCCGGTCCAGCACCGTGTCGGCAGCCGGATGGCCGGTCAGCCACACCGCCCGGACGAACTTCTCCGGGCACGCCGCGTACCGCTCCCGGTCCCGCTCCGGGAGCGGCCGGCCCGTGTCGAGCCGGATCGCGTAGTCGTCGAGAACCGCCCACACCGCCTGGTGCGACAGTGGCTCGGCGGCGGGGGACGCGTCGCGCAGCCTCCGCGCCCACCCGCCCAGGACGGGGTGGTGCACGTACAGCTGGAGGACCGGGGACAGGTCCTCGTCCAGGGCCGACAGGACCCCCGCCACCCGCTCCCTGCGGTGCCAGGCTCCGGGCGCGTCGGCGGCCTCGAACAGATCGCACACGGCGCTCTCGGTGTCCCGCGAGGCGAGCCACCGCTCCACCAGGCCCTCGGTGTCCACCGGGCGTCCCCCGTCCGCGAGTGCGAGGACGTCCTCGGCGTCCATCTCGGCGAGCGAAGGGGCGATCACGACCTCGGCCCCCGACTGGCGCAGCTGGCGCACCATGAAGTGGTCGCCGAGCCGGGTGACGCGGAACAACCCCTCGTCGGCGGGGTCGACCGCCCCCAGCGAGGCCAGGACGCCGAGCACTCGCCGGACGTGCCGCCCGGGGTCCTCACCCGGTGGAGCGGCCCCGGAGCCGTACACCTCGACCAACTCGTCCGGCGTGCGTGCGTCACCGTGCGCGAACAGGTCGGTGAGCAGCAGGAAGGTCGTCATCCCGCGACGGCCCGCCATGGTCAGCAGGGCGTCGGCCCAGGCGTCCGCGGCCGCGCCCGGCACCCCCTCCGACCACGCCCGCGCGGACCGTCCCGGCAGGACCCGCGTGTACGTCGTGCGCAGCAGGCCGGCGTCGCGGGCGACGGAGAACAGGGTCCGCACCTCGTCGGGGGACCGCCCCAGTGCGGTGGCGGCCCCGGCGGTGTCGCCCGGGGCCAGCTCGTCGCCCCCGTCCCCGTCGGAGCGCAGGTCCTTGCCGTCGCCCACCCAGGCGGCCAGCCGGACGGCGTCGGCGAGCGGGCGGCACCGGCGGGCGGCGGCGTCCAGGTCCTCCGGGCGCGCGGGGACGACGGGGCGCAGGGGTGCGGGACTCCCGCCCTCCCCGACGCCGAGCCGGTCCAGCAGCGGCAGCGCGGCCTCGTCCACGGCGGTCCGGTCCGCCGGTCCGGGTGCTCCGGCGGTCCCGTCCGGGGAGAGGTCGACCGCGGCGATGGCCCCGCGCAGCCTGCGCGGGCTGTCCGAGGACAGCAGGAGCCCCCGCTCGACCAGGAAGTCGCACCAGGTCAGCCAGGTGCCGCGGAGGTCGGCGGGCGTCTGGTCCCAGTGCCGGACGGTGCGGGCGATGTCGTACACGTCCGCGATGGACCAGTCGCCGGGGTCGGGCGCACCGGCGTCCAGGTGCGCGGTCAGGAGGAAGAGAAGGGTGTCGGGATCCAGCACGGGCTGCGGGTCGACGCCCCTGGCCCAGTTCAGACACGCGTGCACAGCAGAATAGATGCGCTCAGTCATTTCCCTATCACCCAAAGTGGTGTGAGTCGCCGAAACGGCATCAGGCTAACGTCGCCGGACGTACCCGCGCGGGAAAACGCCGAAATCACTCCCATCCCAGGTCGGAGGCGGTGGAACGGGGCGTTCGGCCCGCCCCGGGGCGACGGAGTCGGGGAAGTTCCGGCCGCGCCGCCCCGGGACGTGACGCGAGTGCGGGGGCGGTACCCCTGCGGAGGCCGGGTGAGCCCCGGGGTTCGTCGCCGACCCCCGGCGCGCTCGCCCGCCGCTCCTCCGGCTCACTGGCCGCGGGGGGCTCCCGGTCCGAGTCGATTCACTCCCAAGGTCCCGATGCGGTCATAAAGAAAATACCCCTCAGAATTCAGGTCGGCGCTTTTGTGGAGAGCCGAAAGCGTTTTTCCCTCTTGGGGGTGTTTGTGCGGTCGATGGTTTCATGGCGGGCGAAATAAAGGAACGGTTTGTGGTTACGGGGATCGGAACATGGGGATGTCCGGTCCGCGCGCCGCGATTGTGCCCCGAAAGCCCCGCGGGGAGTCGAGCGCACCCCCTTGGTGAGACGTTCCCCTCTGGCCGAAGATCGCATCCCAGGAGCCGGTCTTCGGTCCCGGTCCACTGCGCGCGCATCCGGCATCCGAAGAATGAGGCATAAAAGTGACACACCACGACATCGCTACCATCGGCGAGTTCACCAAGCTGCTCCGGTACTGGTACGAGACCGACCACGAGGGCTTCGCCACCATGTTCGACGCGGCGATCGAGAACGTGAAGCCGCTTCCCGAGGAGGCCGAGGCCGAGGTCCGCTACGACTGGCGGAACCGCACCATCGACGACCTGTGCCAGTTCTTCCGGGACTGGGACAAGTGGGAGCCCGGGGTCGACAGCGGTTTGGACTACATCGAGAAGTTCAGCTGGATCAACTACGAGAACGACTACGGAATGGTGTTCGTCACCTCCGGCCCCGGGTACAGGATGACCGCCCTGTTCACGGAGCTGCAGGGCCGGTACATGGACTCCGGGGAATCACTCGGGCTCGTGGAGAAGTGGAAGGAGCAGCTCGGCCCGAAGATGGACGACTACGTCGTCCCGAAGGGCGGATACAAGAACTTCAACGAGTTCTTCGTCCGGAAGGTCAAGGACGGCAGGCGTCCGATCGACGCCCCGGCGGACGAGTCCGTGGTGGTCGCGCCGGCCGACTGCGTCATCAACATGATCGTGGACGACCTGACCGAGGAGACCCCGATCCCGGTCAAGACGGTCACCATGAACATCAGGGAACTGCTCGACGGCTCGGAGTACGCCGACAGGTTCGTCGGGGGCACCGCCGTGTCCTGCATCCTCATGCCCTCCGGCTACCACCGGTACCACTCCCCGGTGGCCGGACAGGTCGTGGAGTCGAACGCCGGGATCAGCGGCGTCTACTACGGCATGCGCAACTTCCCCGAACTGCTGAACAAGGGGAACGTGGGCTACGGATACGACTACAGCATGTTCGAGAAGTTCCGCCGGGGCTATCTCCTCATCGACACGGGCAACTCCACCCACGGACTCGTCGGCATGGTGCCCGTCGGCCTCAACTCGATCGCCTCGGTCGAGTTCCGCCCGGAACTCTCCCGCGTCACGCCGGAGAACCCGGTCACGATCGCCAAGGGGGAGGAGGTCGGATGCTTCAAGTACGGCGGTTCGCTGAACATCCTCCTGTTCGAGAAGGGCTGCTTCCCCGCGCTCCAGCTGCTCCAGGGGCAGCGGATCGGGAACTTCGAGAACCCGAAGAAGTCGCGCTCCCTCTTCACCGGTTCCTGGCGCACCCCGTCCCGGCGCCGCCGGATCTGACCCCCACCCCCTCCCAGACTTCGAACGGACAGTGAACATGCCCTCGGATCTCGTCACATCGATTCCGGCGAACGTCGCGAACACCCTCCAGATCGACCTCAACACCGAGCAGGCCAAGAAGGCCCGCTCGTACGCCGGGCACGTCGACATCCCCAGCGCGGGGAACAGCGGTGCCGAGAACCACCTCTTCTACTGGTTCTTCGAGAGCCAGACGTGCAGCCCGAACGTGGCGGTGGACGACCAGCGGGACCTGATCAGCGGGACGCCCCTCATCATCTGGCTCAACGGCGGCCCCGGCGCCTCCTCCCTGGTGGGCCTGTTCCTGGAGAACGGCCCCTTCGCCATGGGCGACGACGCGGCCGGGACCGTCTCGGTACGCTCCGAGAGCTGGAATCAGGAGGCGCACCTCCTCTACTGGGACCAGCCCGTCGGCACCGGGTACAGCTACTCGGACATCCAGGAGTACGTGCAGGACGAGGAGGCCCTCAGCCAGATGTTCTGGGAGGGGCTCCAGGGGTTCTTCGAGCTCCACCCCGAGTACGCCGAGTGCCCGCTCTACCTCTGCGGTGAGAGCTACGCCGGAAAGTACGTCCCGGCGATCGCGAAGCGGATCGACGAGCGCAACCGCGAGACGCCGGGTCACCGGATCCGCCTCAACCTCCGAGGCGTCTCCGTCGGCAACGGCTGGATCACCCCCGAGGTGTCGGTCCGGGCCCTGATCGACTACGCCTACACGACCGGCTTCGTCGGGAGGAGGCAGCGGGAGGACCTGTACGGCCGCTACGCCGAGTTCCAGGAGGCCCTGCACTCGCAGCCTCCCCAGTTCGAGACGGCGACCAAGCTCGGCAACGCCCTCGTGGAGAGGACGCTGGCGCTCGGCGGCGGCTTCGACCTGTACGACGTGCGGCGCTGGGACGACCTGCCCTTCGGCGCACTGCGCCCCTACTTCCTGAGCCCGGCCGTCAAGGCCGCCCTGCACGTGCCCGACGAGGTCACCTGGGAGTTCTCCGACAACGAGGGCCCGGTGGCCGAGGCGCTCGTGAGGGACAACATGGCTGACTGCTCGCAGCTCTACGCCGAGCTCCTCGACAAGGAGTACCGGATGCTCCTCTACACGGGGAACTTCGACACGGCGTGCGGGTACCGGAGCACCGAGGAGATCCTGTCCGACCTCACGAAGTGGGGCGGCGGTCAGGAGGACGAGAACTGGCTGGACGCGCCCCGGCGGGTCTGGAAGCAGGCGCAGGGGGACCCCAAGGGGTTCGTCCGCCAGTACCGGAACCTGACCCAGGTGAGCGTGCCCGACTCCGGGCACGAGGTGCCGGCCTTCCAGCCCCGGATCTGCCGGGAGATGATCTACAACTGGATCTTCGAGCGCCCCTTCCCCGGCTACGACCCGGAACAGTCCCTCCGGGAGTGAGCCGTCCGCCCGGACCCCCACCGGGAACGGCTGAACGCGCGCCTGACGAGGGGCGTCGGGGACGGTACCGGCCGGCCCCGCCGCCCCTCCCGGGGGCCTTCCGCGTCCGGCGGGGAAGGGGAGTCCCCGGCCGACCGCCCCGACGGTGCGGGCCACCGGCCCACCGGCGGGCGGGTGTCCGCGACGGCCGCTCCTGTCCCGGTCAGCGCGGCCCCTGCCCGCCGGACGCGACGCGGACGAGGCGGTACGCCTCCGTGGGGTCGGGGCACTCCCACCGGCGGACCAGCCGCTCGACCGCCGCAGCGGGGACGGGCGACGCCCTGCGGTCCAGGCGCGCCCGCAGGACCTTCGGCGGCGCCTCCACGGAGACGATCTCCACACGGGCCCGGTAGGCGGCGGCCAGACCGACGCACTGGTCGCGCACCTGGCGGGACACGTTGGTGGCGTTCCACACGAACGGCCGCCCCGCGCGCAGGTGCTCGCGGGCGCGCTCGTGGGCGGCGGCCGCCACCGGACGCTGGTCGGCGGTCGGGCGCACACCCAGTTCGGTGCGCAGCGCGTCCAGGCTCACCACCGGCGTGTCCGGGAGGTGGCGCGCGATCCAGGTGTCCTTGCCCGCCCCGGGCAGCCCCGACATCACCGTCACCGAGGCGCGGGTGTCGTCGTGGGCCGCGTAGTCCGGATCGCGGTCGGGTTTGCGGAAGAACCAGAACCGCGCGTGGTCGGAGGGGAAGTCCCGCGGCCGGTCCAGGCACCGCTGCTCGGCGCAGTACTCGCCGTACAGTCCGATGCTGTCCAGCACCTCGGAGGCGTCGGCGCAGCGGCGGCCCAGGATGTCCGCCGTGGCCAGCAGCACCAGGTCGTCGTTGCGCGCGAGCAGGCTGACCCGGAACGCGATCTGGCGCAGGTCCGGGCGTTCCAGCGCCCAGAACGGCACCTGGTGGTGGCGGACCAGCGCTGCCACGTGCTCACGCCACTCCGCCGCGGCGAGGTGCTCGGCCTCGGTCGCCCGGCCCGAGCGCGCCGCGCCGTCCGCGCCCGACTCCCACAGCAGGCGGCGCACCATCAGGTCGCCGCGCCGCGAATGACCGTGCGCCGTCACCCGGCCCTCCCCGTCCCGGCGCGTGCAGTAGGGCTTGGCGACGTCGTGCATCAGGACCGCGGCGAACAGCCTCACCCTCTCCGGCGCGGGCCGTGCCCGCCACGCGGGGAGTCCGGCCAGGGCCTCGCACGCCATCCGCGTGTGCACCTCCACGTCGCCCTCGGCGTGGTGCACCGGGTCCTGCTCCACCCCCGCCAGGTCGCGCACCCACGGGAACGCCTCCCTGACCCGCTCCCAGTCCAGGTCCCAGTACGGGGGAGCCGGGCACAGCTCATCGAAGACCCGCATGGAGCACCTCCGGATCGGCCAGGCCGTTCGCGATCACCGGCCGGTCCAGCCAGTGCGAACCCGAGTCCAGGACGGCGGCCGTGAACCCGGAGCGCACCCACTTGTACCGGTCGACGGTGCGGTCCCCCTCCTCGACCTTGACGTAGAGGCCCTCCATCAGGTCCGAACCGTCCCCCTCGGACAGGGCGCGCTCCGGGTCGGCGCCGCCGGCCACCGCCGCCCGGGTCAGGGACTCGCGCCAGGAGGGCGTGCGGCAGGTCGAGGGCCCCACCAGGGCGGTCAGGTCCCCCAGGCGTTCCAGGGGCCCGGCGTGCAGCACGGGCACCGACACCACGGGGGTCCCCTCCAGGAGTTCCCTGCGGCGGGGTGTGGACAGGAACGCGTCCTCCCGGGTGTCCAGCACGTCGAACTCGCAGAAGTAATGGGGGAGCGCGTCGTAGAAGACCGTGTGCCTTGCGTACAGCCACTCGCCGTAGAGCACGTACCGCTCGCCGAGCCGCGGCCACAGCCGGGGGGCCACGGCCGCGGCCCACGCCTTGAACGGGGCGAACTGCCGTTCGCGGGGGCCGCCCGTCAGGTAGTGGCCCCGGCTCTGGAGGAGGAGCGCGCCGCCGGGCCCGAAGCTGATGCCGGCGTTGGCGCCGTCGAGCTTCTCCTCCACGACCAGGTGCCGCCCGGCCAGCTCGCCGAACGGCACGGCGGACAGGTCGTGGTCGCCCGCCTGGAGGCGGGAGCCGCGGATGTGCCGGGTGCGGGGGTACTTGCGCATGGGTGCGGTTCTACACGCCGGTGCGGCCGTCCGGCCACCCGTTTTCCCGGCGGGGGAGGGGCGCCGTTCCACGCCGCATCCCAGTAGCGGACATCTTTCTCCGGCTCGGGGACGCTGCGGTGGCTGCTGCGTCGGCCAGGCCGTCCGGGCGCAGGTCCAGGAAGCGCTTGCGCCAGATGGTTGCCGTGGTGTCCGACCCGCCCAGCTCTCGTCCCCCGGGTGCTGGTCATGTCTTTCCTTCGGCGCAGCGAGTACGATCCGGGCGCGCAGAGGCCGATTCCGGGCGGTGATGCGGCGTCTGATCTACCGTTGGAGCTCGTCGCGTTCGTGTGCGGTCAGCCCCAGCGGTGGCAACTCCGACCCGGGAGAACTCCTCCTTCAGCACACTGGCGGGCAACAGGCCTTCGAGCGGTTCTGCTTGCAAGCAAGGCTGCTCGAAGGCGATGCTGCGACAGGCACTCCCCTGGTGACCTGGCAGTACGACACCCGCCTCAAGGGACACCTGTCCATGGAGACGCGCCACCACCTGGGGCGCGACTACCGGACGGCGGTCACCGAGCGGGACACGATGTACCGGCCGACCAAGACCGTCGTCGGCATCCCCGACGGGCACAGCGAGCTCACGGGCAACTACACGTTCACCACCTCCTACAACCAGGACGGCACCGTCCGTGAACAGGGCTACCCCGCCCTGGGAGGCCTGCCCGCCGAATCGGTGGCGGTCGGCTACGACGAACTCCGGCGTCCCACCACGTTGACCGGTCATGACACCTACGTCACCCGGACCGACTACGCGCAGACCGGTGAACTGCTCCAGGTCGAGCTCACCACGGGCCAGGGCCCGACCTCCTGGATCACCTACGAGCACGAGAAGGGCACACAACGCCTTCTCGGCGCGCGAATCGACCGCCAGGGCCAGGATCCCCTGGCCAATCACCGGTACACCTACAACGACGCCGGCAACATCCTGAGCATCGCCGACGCCCCGGCGAACTCGGTATCGGAGGTCCAGTGCTACGACTACGACGGACTCAGCCGTCTGGTCGACGCCTGGACGACAACCGGCACCGGCCATGACTCCTGCGCCGCGGAACCCTCGACAGCTCAGGTCGGCGGCCCCGCCCCCTACTGGACCTCCTACACCTACGACGCGTCGGGCAACCGCCTCCAGGAGATCGGGCACGCGGTCGGCCAGGGCACCGCTGCCGACACAGTGCGGGACTACACCTATCCGACGGTGGAACAGGGACGGCCGCACACCCTCACCAGCGTCGCTCAGTCCACACCCGAGGGGGAGACCCTCTTCACGTACGACTACGACGAGGCCGGGAACACCACCCGACGTGTCGAGGCTGCGGACGAGTACACCTTCGCCTGGGACTCCCAGGGGCGCCTGTCGAGCGCAGAGAGCCCCACGGGCACGACCTCGTTCGTCTACTCGTCCCAGAACGAGAAGCTGATCAAGGAGGCGCCGGGGGAGAGCACCCTGTACCTGCCGGGCATGGAGGTGCGCCAGGACAGGCTCACCGACGAGGTTCAGGCGACCCGCTACTACTCCCACGGCGGGACGATGGTCGCCATGCGCGATACCGGTGGTGTCACCTTCTTCGGGGCCGACCACCACGGAACAGCGAACGCGGCGATCAACGCGTCCGACACCCAGAACTGGATCCGTCGATTCACTCCGTTCGGTTCCGAGCGCGGTGAAGAGCAGCAGTGGCCCGATGGCAAGGGATTCCTCGGGAAAACCGTGGACGAGGTACTGGGCGTCATCCACGTCGGAGCCCGAGAATACGATCCACTGACTGGACGATTCCTTTCAGACGATCCCGTCATGGATTTCGAGGACTCACAACAGATCAACGGATACGCCTACGCCAACAACACCCCCGTCGCCGCTTCGGACCCGAGCGGACTCATGCTGGCCGGCTGCCACTGTTCTTCAGGAACGGTCTCCCATGGTGGTGACAGGGCAGCACAGTCCGGCCGTGGAGGAGGCGGCGGCGGTGGGGGAGGTGGAGGCGCGAGGCCCAGCGCTCCTGTATGGTTCGTCGGAAACCAGGGCGGCGCTGTTGTTGGAAATATCAACAGTGTCAGCGACTACCGGATGACCGCGCAACAGTTCAGTTTGTTCATGACGTACTTCGAGGAAACGGACTCGGGGATCATCCGAGTTCCGTCCGTCGACTTCTCCGACATGAGCGAGTACGAGGCCGGCGATCTTGTCGCCCTGATGCACGCAGAGGATGCGGGCATCATTCCCCCTCAGGACAGAATCGATGCGATCATCGTCACTGAACTCCTAATGCTCAGTGGCGGAATCGACATCAACTCGTCCGAGTTCAAAGCTGGATATGACGCACACTTCACCCTGAGAGAACTCAGCGAATCGGGTTACGTTGCTTTCGGTGGGATGAATGCAGGAAGCGGTGCCGCAGGACTCGGTGCGCGCAGTCTGCTGAAAAATACTTCCTGCAGAAACAGCTTCGTCGAGGGGACACTCGTTCTCCTGGCTGACGGAACGCACAAGCCCATCGAGGAAGTCTCGATCGGCGACGAGGTCCTCGCGACCGACCCGGAGACCGGGGAAGAGGGCTTCAGGCCTGTCGTGGCCACCATCATCGGCCAGGGAACCAAGACCTTGGTCGAGATCACCATCGACCCGGCTGTTGAGCGTCTCAGTCCGACAGAAGACCCCCTGGATGGAGAACCTGCCCGGGGTGACACGGAAGAAGCGGGTGTTCCAGGACCGGTTGCGGTCGGCGATGTAGTTACAGCAACCGATCACCACCCCTTCTGGGTGCCAGACTTGGGCACGTGGGTGGATGCGATCGACCTGGCCCCAGGCATGTGGCTGCAGACCTCTGCGGGCACCTGGTCCCAGATCAATGCCATCGCGAGCAGGTCTCAACCGGCCACGGTTTACAACCTGACCGTCCAAGACATCCACACCTACTATGTACTGGCGGATGAGACTTCTGCACTCGTTCACAACGCCGGCCCGTGCTCGCAGTGGGCATCGCGCTATGAAAGGATTGGCGATCTTGTTAACAACTACACAGAGGGCCAATCGACTCGGGACCCGGTATCGCAGTGGTACCACGAGTACCTGACTAATGATGAGCTTGTGAATGGGACCAATAATGCGAAGCCGGGAGATGCTATTGCAGTCACTCCAGGTGGGACAATTGTCGACGGTCATCATCGTTGGGATGAACTGGACGCGAGGATCCGGGGCGGGCGCATCGATCCGAATGCTCTTATACGTGTAGATGTCTATCGTGGAGAATAGCTATCTGATGTCGATGATTAGTTCAACTGACCCCGACTTTCGAATTTGTCGGATAAATTTTAAAACTCTGCTTGATATTCAAGTGGATGCAGAGGGGCGAGGCTGGGGGGCTCGGTGGACCTCGGTGGAGAAACTCCGAAGTCAAGTCAAGGAAGATTCGTCTCTTCTTCAAACCTTTATGCGAGAGGAGTGCGAAGGGGTAGTCAGGTCTTACCGATGTCTTCTCTTGTTCTCCTCGGTCCAAGGGGAGGGGGGTGGTGGTATCACAACGATCGATCTCGACCCGAAAATGCTCTCATCGTTGGAAAGGATCGATCGAGAACTTGATGTAAGAAAGTCGCTCATCCGAGTCTTCTCGCTTGCGATGAATGGGATCGCCATGATGTCAAAGTGTTGATAATTTCTGATTATTTAGAGCTCATCTCATTTGGGTTCTCGGTAGCCTGTCCCCGTGTCGATGGTGGAACGGCTGGTGTCGGACGAGCTGTGGGAACTGTTCCAGCGGTGGCGCCCGGGGAGCCCACACGTCCCCAGGGCGGTGGCAGGCGCTGACACGGCGACTGCCAGGTGCTGGCCGCGATCATCTTCGTGTCCGCCAGCGGCTGCACCTGGGCCCAGCTCCCTCCGGTGTTCGGTCCCTCCCGACCCACCGCGCACCGGCCTTTCACCGAGTGGACCCGGGCTCGGGTCTGGGCGAAGCTCCACCGCTTGGTCCTGGAGGAGCTCGGTTCCCGCGGTGAGCTGACTGGTCGCGGTGCGCGATCGGCTCGGTGAACATGCGGGCCCTCTAAGGGGGACCGGACAGGTCCGAATCCTGTCGACCGGGGCAAGAAAGGGTCGAAGATCCACCTGATCACCGACCGGGCAGGGCTGCCCCTGTCCGGGCGATCTCGGGGGCCAACACCCACGACAGCCAGGCCCTGCAAGCCCCTGGTGGCGGGGCTCCCTCCGATCCGCTCCCGCTGCGGGCCGCGGCGGCGCAGGCCCGCCAAACTGCACGGAGACAAGGGATACGACTACAACCATCTGCGCCGCCGGCTCCGCGAACGCGGGATCGTCCACCGCCTGGCCCGCAAGGGTGTGGAGTCCGCCCGGCGGTTGCGCAGACATCGGTGGCAGGTGGAGCGCACCATGGTCTCGCTGGCCGGATGCCGCCGCCTGCACCGACGCTACGAGCGCAAAGCTGAGCACTTCCTCGCGTTCGCCGGCATCGCCTGCACGTTGATTTGCTTCCGCAGACTCACCAAATGAGATGAGCTCTTAGGGCAGATGGCGGCGGGAGCCCAGCGACGCGGCGTCGGCCGCCGCGCGCCCCTCGACCCAGCCGTCCTCGCTGTAGGGCCCCCGCACCCGTGAGTAGGTCAGCTCTCCGAACGCCTCCGCGACGGCGGCCTCCACCTCGCGCTCGCGTGCGGCGAACACCGGGACCAGGTCCGTTCCGGTCTCGGCCTGCGCGGCCCTCTCCGCGGAGCGCGCCGTCTCCACCAGGCGCTCTCCCACCCGCACCGAGAACGCCGACATGAACGAGGCGCGGAACGCCTTGCCCGCCGCGCGACCCGACCGGTCCCGCACCGAGCCGCTGGCCCGCATCGCCGTCTCGGCCTGCACCAGCAGCGAGGTGAACATCAGGTCCACGGCCTCCACGTCCCCCGGGAAGCCCATCACCGTGCACAGCCCCAGTTCCTGGTGCCACACGGCGCGGCAGTGGTTGGCCTCGGCCACCTCGTGCAGAAGCACGGCCTTGTGCTCGTCGTAGGGGGCGTCCACCGGCAGGCGGCGCCCGGACGCGGCCTCCGACTCCCCGGGCTCCTCGGCCAGCAGGGCCCGGTCGATGCTGTGCCGGGCCATCATCTCCTGGGCGCGGGCGCTCAGCGCCTCCGCCTCCTGCGGGAACTCCGTCGACTCGGCCTTGGCCAGCAGCGCCCGCACGCGGGCGAGCTTGCCCGCGTCCACCCGCTCCGGACTCCGGGCCGCACCCGGCCGACCCGGCCGGAACGCGCCCGGCGGCGGGCACAGCCGCCGCACGGGCGGCAGCACCCGCAGGGCCGCGAGCACCCGCAACACGACCTCCACGGCCTCGAACCGGAGCAGCCCGTGCCCGGTGCCGACATGGGCCGGATACCCCTCGCCTCTGCCCCACGACGCCGAGACCCCGAGGTCGCGCACCTGTTCGGCCCAGCGCGGGTCCACCGTGGCGGGGGAGTGGCGGGCCAGGTCGGACGTCACCGCGTCCGCGCACACCGCCGCGGCCACCGGCCCGAGCTCCCGGCCGACCTGGCGGACCGTCTCCGCGGGCTGCCATCCGCGGGTCCACGCCGAGGCCACCGCGTCGAGGAGGGCGGACAGGAGCGCGCGCCCGGCGGCGTCCGCCCACTCGCGGTCCTCCGCGTCGGCGAGCCGGGCCGCGGCGAGGTCGACGCCGCCCCCCTCCTGGCCGGACACGAGCGCGTCGACGGCCCCTGACACCACCTCGCCGGGGGACGCCGAGGCCGCCGGTCCGGCCCAGCCGGCCGTCGGCGCCTCGGTGGCGCGCCGCTGTCGGCCGCGACCTTTCTTGCCCACGGTGGTTCTCCCCGGTGGTGTCGTCGAGTGGTGGTGGAGCCAGCGGACAATCCTACCGATCCCCGCCGGTCGGATTCACGGTGAGACAACGGAAATCTCCGGGAAAAAGACCGGTCAGGGGCCTGCGTCGCGCTGTGGAGCATTCGAGTGCCCCGCATCACGCCTGTCTCCGCCGAATACGGCAGGGGGTCGCCTGCGGGAGGTCTCCGACCGCGACGGGGCAGATCAGCCCGCACGCGGCCCACCGCCACCTGCCGGCGGGCGGTGCGGTGCCGGTACGGCGACAACGCCCCCGTTGGGCGCCGTGCCGCGAAATCCCGCCTTGTCCCCTCGTGCAACCCGGTGCCCCGGAAGGAAAGGTGGTGCTTTCCTCCCGGAAGCACATCGGAAACACGGGAGGAATACCGTCTGTTCCCATCCGCATCCACCGAGGAGTCTCCATGAGCCAGGGAACCGGACCGGACGGCCGAGACGACGCCCCGGAAGGTGCGGCGGACACGGCGCGCTGCCCCCTCGGAGCGGGGTCGGCCCTCCCGCTCCACGGGAACGCGGCGGCCGACGTGCCCTGGGACCGGTTGCGCAGCCGCTACGGCGGCCTGGTTCCCGTCGAGATCGGCCCGGGCGTGCCCGGTTGGCTCCTGCTCGGATACAAGGAGAACCTCCAGGTCCTGCGTGACCAGAGCCACTTCTCCGCCGACCCGCGCCCCTGGAACCCCGCGGGCACGGCCCCGGCCCGCAGCGCCGCCCTCACCCGCGACGGCGAGGAGCACCAGCGGCTGCGGATCCCCCTCGTGGAGGCCCTGGCCAGGGTGGGCACGCCCCAGCTGGTGCCGGTGGTCGAACGCGCTGCCGTGCAGCTGATCGGCCGGGTCGCCGCCGGTGGGAGCGCCGACCTCATCGGCCAGTACGCCGCCCCGCTTCCCGCGCTCGTGCTCAACGAGCTCTTCGGCCTGCCGGACGCCTACGGCCGCCTGCTGGCCGACCTCACCCTGCGGCTGTGGAGCGGCGACCCGTCCCGTGCCGAGCCCGCGGCCCTGGCCATCCGCTCCTACTTCGCCGGCCTGGTCGCCCGCAAACGCGCCGAACCCGGCGAGGACGTCACCAGCTGGCTGCTGGCGCACCCCCACGCGCTCACCGACGACGAGGCCGTCGAGTCCCTGTCCCTCCTCTGGGAGACCGGGCACGAGCCGACCACCCACCTCATCGGCAACGCGCTGCTCAAGCTGCTGGAGGACCCGTACGTGTGGACCGCCTACCTGGGCGGCACCCTCACCCCGGAGGACTTCGTCGACTACGTCATGTGGACGGACCCGCCGATACGGATGCTCGCCGGACGCTACTCCACGGCGGACATCCGCTTCGCCGGTGCGAGTATCCGGCGCGGCGAGCCGATGCTGTTCGGGTTCGCCTCCGCCCACACGGACCCGTCCGTGTTCCACGGCGGGGACGACGCGATGGCGATGGCGGGCAACCGGTCCCACCTCCTGTGGGGAGCCGGGGCGCACCGCTGCCCCGCCACCGGGTTCTCCCGCGAGCTGGTGCGCACCGCCCTCGACATCGCCGTGGACCGGATGCGCGGCATGGTCCTGGCGGTCGAGCCGCACGAGCTGCGCCGCCGCGGCTCGCCGTCCGTGCACGGCCTGGTGAAGCTACCCGTGTGGTTCACGCCCACCGGCGAGCGCGCCGAACCCGCCGCGGTGGAGGAGGAACAGGCCCCGGCGTCCGTCCGCAGGTGGACCCGCAAGAAGCGCAAGCCCGCGTCGCAGGGCGCCCGATACCAGGCGCCGCTGGCCAGGGAGGGCACGGTGGACGAACGCGTCGTCCGTGCCCCCGCCCCCGCCCCCGCAGCCGGGGCCGGGTCCCGGCCGCGCCGTCCGCCCCAGGGCGCCGGGGCCCGGTACCAGGCGCCCTTCGCCGAGGAGGAGATCCTGCCCGACCCCCTGGAGAGGCTGCTGGCCACCTGGCGGCCCGGGCACTGACGGGTCGGCCCGCCGCTACCCGGGGTCCACCACGACCAGCTCCGGGTGGACGCCCTGCGGGTCGTCGAGGAGTGGCTGGTCGCCGCCGCGCAGGTGGTGGTCGAAGAACGCGACGCTGTAGGCGCGCACGAGCTGCAGCCCCCGGTCGAGGGGGATGTCGCCGTACAGGTTGCGCCATTCCCCGGGCGTGTACAGGTCCCGCAGCCCCAGCTGCTCGGTGACCAGGCCCTGGTCGATGCCGTTCGAGTGCCCGGAGCCGGTCGGCCTGATCCACTGCCGCCACCCGGTCAGACGCGGCCACATCTCGCCGGCACCCTCCCAGCTGTGCCCCTGGTCGTTCTCGATCAGCGCCAGCGGCTTGTCCAGGTCCCCCTCCAGGGCAGAGGCGTAGTAGGGGCCGTCCAGGTTGATCCCGGCGTCCATCCGCTCCTCCGCGCGCAGGGTCTCCGCGGTGGCCGCACCGCCCCAGGAGTGCCCTGCCATCCCGACGCGGGAGGGGTCGATCACGTGTGACCACCTCCAGGCCGGGTCGGGGCCGGTGAGGCGGTCCAACAGGAAGGAGACGTCCTCGGCGCGGTTGGACGCACCCAGGGGCCAGTCCCCGCTGGCGCACCCCGCGCACCCGGTCACCAGACCGTGGGGGTACTCGACGGGGGCGGACTCGTGGGCGTGGTCGACGGCGGCCACGACGAAACCGTGGCTCGCCAGCTCCTCGGCGAGGGAGGAGAACCAGATCCGGTTGTGGCCCGCGCCGGGGGACAGGACGACCAGGGGGAGGCCGCCGTCGGAGCGGACGGGGGCGACGTCCTCGCGGGAGTGGGTGCGCACCCGGTGCAGGACGTCCGCGGGGAGATGGGTCACCCCGTTGGCTTCGACCACCGCCGCCGACTCGGCCTCGGTCATGTACGGTGCCCGCCGCCCCGCGTCCGAGCGGGCCGGGTACCACAGGGTCGTCATCAGCTCGCGGGGCCCGCCGACCCACACGTCCTCGCGGTCCCCGTCCACCAGGTGGAGGGTCGTCCTGCCGACGGGGAGCTGCCCCGTGGGGGCGGGCAGGAAGGCCCGGGGAGCCTCCGGCGGCCCCGGTGCCGGTCCGGCCAGGGCGCCCGCCGACGAGGCCAGGACCAGGGCCGCGGTCAACGCCAGCGCGGTACCGAAACGCAGGGGGAGGGGGGAACCGGAGGCCGCGCGCGGTGCGCGCGGAGCTCGGTGGGAGGGGCGGTCGTTCCGTCGTACGTGGGGCATGGGCGTCCCGTTGCTCGGTGCGGTCGTGTCGCCTTCGACCCTAGGAATTCCGCAGCCGCCGGACCATCCCGCCCACCTGACCATCGCCCGGGGGCACGCACGACCCGGGGGGTGGGGGCAGCCCCACCCCCCGCAGGGCGCGGTCAGGGCGCGGACTCGACCAGTAGCACCTCCAGGGTGCGCGGGCCGTGCACCCCCTCCACCCGGTTGAGCTCGATGTCGCTGGTGGCCGACGGGCCGCTGATCCACGTCAGCGGCCGGACCGGGTCCAACAGGCGCACGGCCTGCGGGACCCCGTCCACCACCTGCTCCGCGCGCACCACGCACAGGTGGTAGTCGGGCACGAGGGTGATCGCGCGGCGCCCCTGGTCGGGGCCGCCGTCCAGGACGATGGTGCCGGTCTCCGCGATCGCGACGGAGCACCCCGTGACCACGCCGTCCACCCCGTTCAGGTCCCCCACGGACAGGGGCTCCTCGCGGGAGTCGGGCAGCCGCTCGGCGGAGGCGCCCTCGAACCACGCGCCGGGAACACCCGGCGGGGCCACCACCCGTCGCGCGCCGCGCCGTTCCAGGGCCGCGGCCACCTCGGCCCCCACCCGGTCGGCGGGAACCCGCCGCACCTGGGCCTTGTAGTCGCGCAGCCGGTCCTCGAACACGTCCAGGGTCGGCCCCGCACCGTGGCTGTCGGCGAAGCCGCCCCCCGGGGTACGCACCGCGGACTCGTCGGAGGGGACGTCGGCGAGCGCCGCCCGGACCCTGCCCAGGACGCGCTCCCTGCCGCCCGGCGCGGAGCCCCTCGGCCCGCCCCCGTCCGCCCCGGCCCGCTCGGGCCCGTTCCCCCGCGACCCGTTCCGACTCGCCCCGCTCACCGCTGCCCCTTCCCACGCTTGTTCCACCACGCCCGGAAGGACTCCGCGGGCACGTCCGGCACGTCCCGGGTGTCCGTCCACTCCCCGGCAAGGCCCGGCAGGTGGTCCGGCACCATGTTCCGGCCCAGACCCGCCGCGCGCTGGGCCGCGCCCAGGGCGCGCGAGGAGGAGAAGACCGCCTCGGCGCCCGCCATCATCGCCTTCTCGCCCAGGTGGCCCGGGGTGGCGGTGACCTCCTCGCGCAGGTGCACCAGCACCTCCGGGATGTCGATCGCCACCGGGCACACCTCGTAGCAGGCGCCGCACAGCGAGGACGCGTACGGCAGCGCCTCGTCCACCGCCGAGGACATACCGCGCAGCTGCGGCGTGAGGATCGCGCCGATCGGCCCCGGGTACACCGACCCGTAGGCGTGGCCGCCCGTGCGCTCGTACACGGGGCAGGTGTTCAGGCAGGCGGAGCAGCGGATGCAGCGCAGGGCCTGGCGGCCCACGGTGTCGGCCAGCACGTCCGTGCGGCCGTTGTCCAACAGCACCAGGTGGAACTCCTGGGGGCCGTCGCCCGGGGTCACCCCGGTCCAGGTGGAGGTGTAGGGGTTCATCCGCTCGCCGGTGGACGAACGCGGCAGGAGCTGCATGAACACCTCCAGGTCCGACCAGGTCGGCACGATCTTCTCGATGCCCACCACCGAGATGAGGGTCTGGGGGAGGGTCAGGCACATGCGCCCGTTGCCCTCGGACTCCAGCACCACCATCGTTCCCGAGTCCGCCACCGCGAAGTTGGCGCCCGAGATCGCCGTCCGGGTACGCAGGAAGCGCTCGCGCAGGTGCACCCGGGCCGCCTCGGCCAGGGCCCGGGGGTCGTCGGTCAGCCCCTCGGGCGCGGGCGTCCCCCACTCCGCCATCTGCTCCAGGAAGATCTCCCGGATCTGGGAGCGCCCCAGGTGGATGGCGGGCACCAGGATGTGCGACGGCAGGTCGTCGCCCAGCTGCACGATCAGCTCCGCCAGGTCCGTCTCGTAGGCGGTGATCCCCGCCTCGGCCAGCGCGTTGTTGAGCTCGATCTCCTGGGTGGCCATCGACTTGACCTTGACCACGTCGGTCTCACCGGTGGCCTTCACCAGCCGTGTGACGATCGCGTTGGCCTCGTCTGCGTCGGCGGCCCAGTGCACCTGGCCGCCCGCGCGCGTCACCGACTCCTCCAGCTGCTCCAGGTAGCGGTCCAGGTGGCGCAGGGTGTGCTCCTTGACCGCGGCGCCCTCCGCCCGGAGCCGCTGCCAGTCGTCGTGCAGCTCGTCGACCACCGACGCCCGCTTGTCGCGGATCGTGTGCGTCGCCTTGCGCAGGTTGTGGCGGGTCTGGGCGTCGTTGACGGCCGTTCTCGCGGCCTCGGGGAAGGGCGGGATGCCCAGGAACGTGGCGCTCATCGGGTGGCGGCCTCCTTCGCGGTGCGGACGTCGTCGGGGCGGGGGTCCGACGAACCGCCCTTCTCGGTACTGGCCAGGATCTCGGCGATGTGCGCCACCCGCATGCCCGACCGCTGCCGGGACAGGACGCCGCCGATGTGCATCAGGCAGGAGTTGTCGACCGCGCACAGCACCTCGGCCCCGGTCTCCACGGCGTGGCGGGCCTTGTCGGCGCCCATGGCGGAGGACACGTCGCCGTTCTTGACCGCGAAGGTGCCCCCGAAGCCGCAGCACTCGGTGGCGCCCTCCAGCTCCACCAGCTCCAGGCCCCGCACGGCACGCAGGAGCTGGTAGGGGCGGTCGCCCAGGCCGAGCATGCGCAGCCCGTGGCAGGTCGGGTGGTAGGCGACCTTGTGCGGGTAGTAGGCGCCCACGTCGGTCACCTCGAGCACGTCCACCAGGAACTCGGTGAGGTCGTAGACGCGCGGGGCGAGGGAGGACACCTTGCGCGACAGCCTGCTGCCGCCGGCGCCCAGGCGCGGGTAGTTGTCGCGGATCATCGCCGCGCAGGAGCCCGAGGGGACGACGACGGCGTCGGCGTCCCCGAAGGTCTTGACGAAGCGCACGGCCAGCCGGGTCGCCGGTCGCCGGTACCCGGTGTTGTAGTGCATCTGCCCGCAACAGGTCTGGTTCTCCGGGAAGACGACCTCGTGGCCCAGCCGCTCCAGGAGCCGTACCACCGCCCGCCCGGTGTCGGGGAAGAGTGTGTCGTTGACACAGGTGATGAACAGTGCGATCCGCATGGGCCTCCCTCGTGCCGTCCCCATGGGTCGGCGTCCCGCTCGCCACGAGCCTTCGAATGGTCTGACCACTTTTGCACACAGAGGGAAGAGCGGCAAGAACAGCGGGGTATTTCCGGGGGTGAGGTGGAGGGGTGTGCGGGATTGGTACGATCACTTGACTTTTGTGTGTCCTGGATCACTCGCGAAGTCGCGGTGGCCGCGTCCCGCCGAGCCGGGGGTGGCACGGGCTCTCCCGGCACTCTGGGCGCCCCTCGGCCGCCGGGCGCGGGCGTGCCGTGCGCGGCTGTCGGTGTCAGCTCCGGCCGGAGTGGGCGGGGGCCGCGGAGCGGTCGGATCCGTCCCCGGCCGACGGGAGCGGAGCGGTTCCCGCCGCCGTCGTGGACCCGTTCCCGGACCCCCGCAGGTTCCGGAGTGCCTCCCCCAGGGCCAGGGCCAGAGCGCGTGCGGCCTCGGCCCTGGTCCTGGCCTGCGCGGCCAGGCGCACCGCGGCGGCGCGGGCCTTCTCCGCGTCGGCGGCGGCCCCGGCCGCGACCGCTGCGGCGGCCTCGGCGCTGGTTCGGGCCTCGTCCGCCGAGTCGCGCGCGCTCCGGGCCTTGGCGGCCGCCGCGTCGGCGGCGTCGCCGGTGGCGCGGGCGGCGGCCTCGGCCGCCTCTGCGGCTCGGAGGGCGTCGGCGGCGCGCGTGGCGGCGGCACCGGCCTGCGCGGCCACCGCGTCGGCCCGGGTCCGCAGGTCCTCGGCCAGGGCCGCCAGCCTCCGCGCCTCGGTGGCGGCAGCCGCGGCGCGCTCCGCCGCGGCCAGGGCCTCGCGGTGGGCCTGTGCCGCCGTCCCGCGCGCGGCTCTGGCGTCCGCGGGGCCGGTGCCGTTCCCCTGCGTGCGGGGGCCGGTCGCGGTCCGGTCGGTGGTGCCGCGTTCCCCCGCCAGAGCCCGCCGGATGGCGCGATCGGCCTCGGTGCGGGCGGCTCGGGCCTCGTTCCGGGCCCGCTCCGCGTCCCGGGTGATCCGGTCGGCGCGGTCGAGGGCGGTCCGGGCGGCGGCGGCCGCGTCGCGGGCCTGCCGGGCCACGTCCCGGGCGGCGGCCGCCGCGGAGTCCGCCCGCGCGGCGGCGGTTCGCGCGTCGTTCGCCGCCTGTCCGGCGGCACCGCGGTGCCGGGCCGCGGCGTCGGAGGCCCGCTGCGCCCGGTCGCGCTGGGCCTCGGCGTCCGCGCGCAGCGCCTCGGCGTCGCGTGCGGTCTTCTTCGCGCCCGTCTCGGCCCGGGCGGCCGAGTCCCGCGTGTTCTCGGCGTTCACCCGGGCGGTGTCGGCCGACCCGGCGAGGCCGTCCAGGTGCGCGGCCGTACGCACGGCGCCCGACCGCTGGTCCCGGAGCCGCGCCTCCCTGGTCTCCGGGTCCTCGCCGAGGCCGTCACGGCCGCCCGCGGATCCCGGCGGGGTGCCCGGGGCCGTGGCATCCGGGCCCTTGTCCGCGTCCAGCAGTGCGAGGTCGCCTTCGAGGGCGGAGACCTCCGCCGTGCGCTGGTCCGCCGCGCCGCGCGCGCTGTCGGCGGGGTCCGCCGCCTGTTCACCGGCCCGGACGATCGGCGGGACCCTGGCGGTGACGGTGTCGGGCAGGCCCGCACGCGCTCCCTCGGCCGCCTGCTCACCGGCGCTGACGGCGGCCGCGTGTGCGGCGTCGGCCGCCGTGCGCGCTGCCGTGACGGCGTCCCGGGCGTTCGGCGCCGCCTCACCCGGCGGGCGCTCTCCGGTGAGTGCCCGTTCCGCGTCGCCGACGGCGTCCCGCGTGCCGCGCAGGTCCCGGGTCACCTCGGCGGCGTCGGTGTCCGCGTCCCGGGCGTGCTGCCGCGCGGTGTCCGCCGTGCCGCCATCCCGGTTCGCGCCGTCCCCGACGGCCGGAGGCGCGGGGGCTTCGTGGCTCGGCGGTGTCAGGTTCAGCTCCGAGCGGAAGCGGTCGACCAGGGACTGCCGGGGGCCGGTGGGCGCCGGCTCGGCCGCGGGGGAGGTGACCGTGATCGTCGGCGTGCTCCGGTCGTCCCTCGCCGTGTGCGGATCCGGTGCCGGGCTCTCCGTCGCCGGGGGCAGCGGGGCGGTGCCCGGCTCCGGCGTCGGCGCCGCCAGCGCGGCGCGCGCGCCGTTCACGGCGCCGACCCAGGAGTCGAGCGCCGTGTCCAACTCCGTCAGCGCCTGCCCGTACTCCGTCGCCGCGTCGGCGTAGGCCTTCGCCCGACCGGTGTCGTCGGGGTTCCCGACGTACCTCTCGGCCAGGCCCTCCAAGGGGGTCCGGGCCCCGGCGTACTTCTTCTCGGAGTCCGTGAACGAGGTGCGCGTGGTGTCGAGCTTGTCCAGGGCCCCGGTCATCGCCTCGGCCTGCTCGGGGGTGAGGATGCCCCGCGCCACGGCGTCGGACTCCGAGATCCATCCGGTCATCCTGACCGTCGTGTGCTCGACGTCCCACCGCGTGGGCCTGGAGTGGAGGGGGGTCTTCGGCAGGCTCGCGTCCCCCTGGTGCAGCAGTCCGGGGGCCTTCAGCCTGGTCGCGGCGCCGATCGCCCAGGTGGCGTCGTACTCGATGAGGTAGGCGGGACCCTGGCGGAGCACCGTGGACTCCGGGTAGCCCTTGACCGCCTGGCTGCCGCCGGCCGAGGACCCCTGGGCGGTGTGGGTGTCGACCGAGGCGTCTCCCGTCTGGACGCCCCGGTGGTCGTCGTAGGGCAGGCCGCCGCTGGTCGTGCCGGTGGGGCGCAGTTCCCCGCCAGTCCCGCTTCCGGCCGTGCGACCGCTTCCGAACGTGTCGGTGCCCGCCACCGTGCGCGAGACGCTGAGCTGGCTGCCCGGGACCACGTCCAGGATGCGGGCGTTTGCGGTGTCGGACAGGACCTTGAGGGCCCATTCGGTCCGGCCCATCGAGGTCAGCCCCACCCCGTCGTCGTTCGTGGCGGCCGACGGGTAGACCGCCTTGAGCGCCAGGGTGTTGATGTGGTGGTCGATGGTGTTGTACTTCGGGTCGAGGCCGAGTTCGCGGGCCACGTGCGCGTATGCCGCGTCGGCGGCGGCCTGTGTGTAGCGGCCGTTCTGCGACGCGTCGGCCGGGGGCGTCCAGCCGAGGGTCCTGGCCACGACGACGGCGGCCGTGTTGCGCAGGGGGCGGGCGTCGTCCTCCACGGTGGTCGGCAGGACGGGGGCGCTGTCGTCTCCCGCCCTGCTGCCGCCGTCCGCGCTCTGGTCGCGCATCATGTCGGGCACGGAGGCGTAGTGGAGGGCGGGCCGGGGCGCGTCGGTCCCCGCAGTGGAGGACGTGTCCGCGGTGGCGGTGTCGGGGGCCGGTGGTGTGCCCTGTTCGCCGGTGGCGGCGGAGGCCGCCGGGTCACGGGAGTCGGAGGCGTTCCGGCCCGCGTCGGAGCCGGCGGGAGATGCGGCGTCCTCCGCGCCCGTCCGGGGCGCCGTCCCGTCGCCGCCCTCCCCGCCCCCGGTGGTACCGGTGGCGACGACCGCAGGGGCCTCCGGCGGGGTGAAGACGACGTAGGGGGACGGGTACACGGTGTCGACGCGACCGCCGTCCCCCGAACCCCGGTAGGCGGTTCTGGAGTCGCCGCCGTGGACGAAGCTCCTCGGCTTGTCGAGTTCGAGCGTGAGGGTGAGCGTGGTCTGCGCGGTGACCTTGACGTACGGGGTCTTCATGCGCAGCTTGACGATCCTGCTGTCGTCCTCGGTGACGCCGGTGGAGCGGCTGTCCTTGGTGGACGCGGAGACCCCGCCCGCGGGGCTGAGGGCCAGGGGCCGGTGGTCCGGCTGCGCCTCGGGGCCGCTCTCGTCGCCCGTGTAGGGCAGGGGCTGCCTCAGCACGCCGTTGACCGACGCGGTCGTGACCGTGTTCCGGCTCTCGCTGAAGGCGTCGGACGCCTTCCAGGTGTGCGTCTCGGAGTAGGAGACGGATCCACCCACGTACCGCGCGTCGCCCGGGCCGGTGCGTTTGTCCAGGTGGACGTAGACCTTGGCGCCGTCCGCCGCACGCATGCGGTGCGGCGCCGAGTCCTCCTCGGTGTGGGCGCCGGCGCTGCGGACCTTGACGGGGACCGGCACGGTGGGGCTCGGGTTGTTACCCAGGTTCGTGGTGAGCGCGTGGAGCAGTGTCTCCCGGCTGTCGCCGGTCAGTTCCAGGTCGTTCGCGGCGAGGTCGTCCACGAGCGACTGGAGGGCGGCGCTCGGGTCGGCCGGGCGCATCTGCCTGCCGCTGTGCTCGAACCCGGGGCGCACCCGGGCGGTCTCGGGGCTCTTCGGGTTGGGCTGCGGAACCAGCTCCAGGCCGCTGTCGGTCCGTTGCACGCGGTCCAGCACGAGTCCGGCCTCGTGGGCGTCGCGGGCGTGGAAGTAGCCCGAGACCAGGTCCTGGACGGGGACGGTCCACCCGCGGAAACGGGTGTTCCAGTTCAGGGGCGGGCCGATGCTCCAGTTCTTCAGGAACTCGAAGGCCTGGGTGAGGTGGCCCGAGCCCCGGAACGCGTACACCTTCTCCATGTTGGGGACGAAGAGCACCGCCGAGGAGAACGTGTCCGAGTGCGTCGCCGCCGTGTTGGCCGAGGTGAGGGTGCGGCTCGCGGAGGGGCCGGCGGCCGGGGTCGGTCGGACGGCCTCGGAGGGGAGGGAGTCCTCCCCCGGTTGGGGGTTGGGGTTCCTCCCGGAGACCGCTCCGCCCCTGAGGGTGAGGCTGTCGGTCTTCGTGGACGAGGTGGACAGCTTGATCTCCTGGACGCCGTTCCACTGGATCTGGGCGTCGACCGCCCGGAAGTCGGTGACGGAGTCCACGTCGACCTTGGTGGCGACGGTCGTGCGGACCTGGTGCGGGGACCTGAACCCGCCCCCCGTGTCCTGACGTGTGCGCGCGCCCCCGGGCCCGGTCGCTCCCTTGTTGGTGGCCAGGTTCTCCGAGGACAGGACGTTCTCGAACAGCCTTCCTCCGCCGGTGGAACTGGTGAGGAACCGGTCGAGCTTGAGGCGGTAGCCGTCGAAGAGCCCCTGGCGGGGTGAGGAGAAGGCGCGGTAGGTCTCCTCCAGCAGTCCGCGCCGCCCCCGCGTCCGGGTGTCGAAGTCGGTGCTCACACGCTCGACGGTGCCGCCGCGGTGGATGATCTCGCGGGCACGCCGCACGTTCAGCGACGGTGCGTCCCGGGGGTGCTCCTCCGGTCCGGTCCCCCGGCCGGTCGTGCTCGGGCCGTTGTCGCCCGGGGGCGGCTCGGGGTCGGTGCCCCGGCCGCCGGTGGTCACGGCCGTGGCGGCGTCGTCGGTGCCCGTGGTGCCCGTGGTAGTGGGGGCGGCGGTGGTCGCGGGAGCCGGAGGTGTGCGGGGGGTCGGCACGAAGTTGCCCCGGATGATCTCCTCGGCCTGCTGCGGTGTGAGAGGGGTCGGGTCGCCGACGACGGTGGCCGTGGCCGGGGGCACGTCCTCCGGGCTCGCGAGGGTCGTGGTGTGCTCCGTCCCCGGTGGGTTCGTCGCGCCGTCCTGCCCGTGCGGAGCCGCGGGGGTGATCCCGTCGGGCGCTGTTTCCCGCGGTGTGTCCCGGGTGGTGCTCCGGGTGTCCGCGCCCGTGGCGGGCCGGGCGGGGGTGTCGGAGGAACCGGTGGCCGGGGGCGCCTTCGGGGTGAGCAGGGAGGCCTCCCCGTCCATGCCCTTCCCCAGGAGGGGGATGCCCCGCTCCATCGGGTGGCGGTCGTCGCGGGCGAGCCCGATGTCGTCGTGCTCGAACAGCCGCGCGTCGAAGCGCACCCGGGAGGTCCACTGGTCGGAGTCCCCGATGAAGTAGACGGTGTCCTCCGCGCTCCGGGTGACGGACCTGGCCTCGCTGTGCCCGCTGCCCCAGCTCTTGACCAGCGAGACGGAAGGGGCGCCCGTGACCCGGGGGACTCCGCGTGCGTCCTGGGAGGACTCGTCGCGGATGATCCCGCCCACGGTCCCCGTGACGGAGTGGGTGAAGTTCGACCCCTTCGTGGTGGTGATACCGGCCGAGCCCGTGGAGCGGGCGCCGCCGCCGGCGGACGTGTCGAAGGTGTGCTCCAGGCGTCCGAATGCGGCGGCGACCCGCACGGTCACGTGGTCGGGGCGCAGACCCTTGTCCAGGGCGAGCATCGCGGGGTCGATCACGGCGGGCTCGGTGAGGCGGATCGCCACGCCGTCGCCCGGCAGGTCGTGCCCCGAACTCTTGAGGTTGGACTCGCCGAGCCCGTTCAGGATCTTGAGTGTGTTGGCCTGCGCGATCTCGTGGTTGCGGCGCAGGAGGTACCGCTCGCGGGGGGTGCGGTGCGCGTCGTCCCCCATGTGGCTCGGCCTGGTGGCGTAGTCCGCGCGGGTGCGCGTGATGTCGGGGATGACCAGGCCGGGCCGCTTGTCGGCGATGGCGGTGAGGACCCTGTGCGCCAGTTCGTCGTAGAAGGTGCGCTGGGGGACGGGGGCCGCCCGGGTGCCGCCGTCGGTGCCGTTGTTCCCCGTGGTACCGGTGGGAGAGGTGTCGCCCGCAGGCGATCCCTGGGCGGGGGTTTCCCCCGGCGCGGCCGGGGGTGTGGTGGCGGGCGGTGCGTGCCCGAAGCCGCGCAGGGTGGCGCCGCTCAGGTCCGTGGGGTGGTCCACCGCGAGGTTCGGGAACGGGGGCCGGGGCGGCTGGGGCGGTTGGACGGTGGAGGCCGCGGTGTCCGTGCCGTCGGCGGACCCCTCCGGCGCCGGGGCCTTGGGCGGTTCGCCGTTCAGCAGGCGGGCGTCCTCGATCGTGAGCAGTTCGACGGATGCGCCCTCGAAGCGGTGAGGGTTCGGCTCCCCCTGCAGGTGGACGTAGTAGTCGCGCTTGACGTCGTAGGCGGCGTGCCCGGCCGGGTTGTTGACCGTGTGGTTGGTCAGGCCGGACTGGTCGCGGGTCACACCGGTGTCGGACTCGTAGGAGGCGGCGTACTCGACAGTGGGGACGTCGAGTCTGACGCTCCTGCCGCCGGGCAGTTCCAGCCAGATGCCGAACCCGAGGCTCGCCGTCCCCGTCACCACGGTCGATCCGGTGACGCTGGAGGAGTTGTCCCTCTGCGAGACGTTGCGGTGCAGGAAGTCCGTCAGCCCGGGGGCGAAGTCCTTGCGGTGGTACTCGGTCGGCACCGACCACATGCGCATGATGCTGCTGCGGCCGTCCGGGGTCTGGATCCGCAGGTGGGCCGGGCTGTTGGTCATCTGCGGGAGGTACTGCTGCACCTGGTCCCCGGCGAAGGCGCGCTCGATCCGGCCGCGGAAGTCCGCCGCCGCGCGCTCGGCCCTGGTGGGCTTGTGGCCGGGCGGGCGGGTCTCGTCCGGCCCCTTCCCGAGGAGGTGGTCGGCGAGCCAGGAACCGAGGCTGGTGGTGCGGCGCCCGCCGCCCGACCCGGGGGCACCGCTCCCGGAGGCCGCCGTGGTGCCGCCGGCGGTTCCCGTGCCGCCGGCGGCCCCGGTGACCGGTGTGATGGCGGAGACCTCGATCGGGTGGCTGGTGCCGGACGAGGGGCGGTTCACCGGGCCCCGGTGCCCGTCGGCGCCGACCGGCGCGTCCGTGAGGAGGATGTGCTCGGGCGCGTCCTTGTTGGAGACGGCCCCGCCCGGGAGGTTGATCGCCAGGCCGTTGTACCCCGTACCGTTCGGCGTGTGGGGCGCGTCGAGTCCGGGACCGGTGACGGACGCCGCCATGTGCAGGTCGGCGACGTAGACGGTCGGCTTGCCGATCATCTCGAGTCCGCTGTCCGAGGTGGCCTTGCTCGCCGCGCTGAAGCCCGTGCTCCGCACGTCGGTGCCGAAGCGCCCGCCCGCGGAGAAGGTCGGCCCGGCGCTGTTCCCGCCGACGTCCCCGACGTAGAACGGGTTCACGGTCAGTTTCGCGCCGACGGTCTTGCCCGGGCCGGAGGAGCCGCCCTCCGTGGAGTTGACCCCGGGGCCCAGGTCGTGCAGCCAGATGGAGCGGGGGTCCCCGCCGCCGCTCGATGCCGGGGTGTCGACGTGGAAGAAACCGTCCTCGCCGGGACGCAACCGGAAGGTGGCCTTCCAGGTTCCGCCGGCGTCCGTCGCACTGAGGGTGTGCCCCTCGCCCTGGAAGAACCGCCGCGGACCCTCGCGGGTGAGGACGTCGAGCGCGTGGTCGCCGATCTCCCGGCGCACCTGCTCCGGCATGCCGGGTGTGGAGTTCAGGACGTCGCGGACGAAGTCGGGCACGGGCTCGGTGAGGAGCATGTGCTGGCCCAGGAGGGTGGAGGTGGTGAGGTATCCCAGGTCGTGGCTCTCGCCCGCACCCCTGTCCGGGGCGACGGTGCCCTCGTAGTCGAACCGCGGAGTCGGGGGCGGGGGCGCCTCGGAGCCGGTCGGGGGCGGCGCGGCCGGGTCGGGGGTGTTGCCGGTGAGGTCATCGCCCGGACGGGCAGGGGGATCGGTGCTGAGGGGGCCCAGGGGGATGTCCCTGCTGGTTCCGCCGAGGGGGACGGGGCCGGTGTCGCGGCTCGACCCGCCGGTGGTCTCCACGGTCATGACGGTGGTCGGGCCGTCGGGGCGCAGCAGGTCGGCCTGCATCTGGGCGAGGTGGTCGTAGGTGCGGTAGGCCTCGTTGGCTCCGCGCTGTGCCTCGTGGGCGCGGGTGCGCAGGTCGTCGGCGTCGGGGCGGCCCTGGCTTTCGGCTTCCCGGGTCTGGTCGACCAGGTCCTGGGCGTGCTGGTAGCCGCTGATCGCGTCCTTGATGCTGGCCGAGGCCAGTTCCCCGAGCCGGATGGCGGTGGTGATCCGGTTCGGTGTGGTCTGCGGGGAGGGGTTTGCCTGCCCGGCGGTGGGCGCGGGTGGTGGAGTGACCTGCCCGGGCGGGGGCGTCACGAGGGGCGGTGGGACGGGCACGGCGGGGGAAGCGCCGTCCCGGTCTCCATCGCTGTCCCGGGGGCGGTCGCCGTCCTGTTCCCCATCGTTGTCCCGGGGGCGGTCGCCGTCCTGGTCTTCCGAACGGGCGGGCGGGGCGGCGCCCTGGTCGGCCTGTTCGCCCTGGGAGTCGGGTAGAGGGGTGGGCGCGGGGAAAAGGTGGTCCGGTGCCCCGGGGAGGGGCGTGGTGTCCGCGGGCTGCGGCGGCCCGCTCTCCGTTCTGACAGTGGGCACATCGTCGTCGGCCGACCGGTGGACGGAGGGGTCCGGGGTGTGGGTGTCGCCGGTGCTCTGGGGGGAGTGCGCCGCGCCGTCCCGTTCGGAGGGGGTGGGGCGCTGGTTGTTGTCGGTGGTCGGGTTGTTCGGCGCGGTCGGGGGTGGTTGCTGGCCCGTGGGTGGCGGGGTCGGCTGGCCGAATGGGGGTGCCACGGTGAGGGGGGCCGTGGTGTCCTGCTGCTGCGGTTCGGGGGCGGTGCTGTCGACCGGGTTCGTGTTGGCGGGGTTGTCGTTGTGGTTGGTGTTCGGTGTGGTTTGGTCGGTGGCGGGGGGTGGGGTTGCCAGGGGGTTGTCGGGGACGATGGCGTTGAGGAAGTTGACGGTGAGGGGTCCGTCGTTCATCCCGGGCAGGTAGGGGTCGTTGTCGAGGCCGAGGGGTTTGGTGTCGGTTGTGGCGAAGGGGTCCTTGCCGGTGTCGGGGGTGCGGGTGTCTGGGTCGTCGTGGACGCGGACGGTGTCGTCGGGGGTCCGGTCGCGGTCGTCGGGGTCGCCGAAGTCGGAGTCGGTGTCGCTTCCGGTGTCGCTGACCAGGTCGGGGGCGTCATCGACGTCGGGGGTGTCGTCGCGGTCGTTCGTGGACTGCCCGTCGCCCTGCCCGGCGGGGGCGGGAGTGACGTCGCGGTTGTTCGTGGACTGCCCATCGTCCTGGCTGGAGGGGGCGGGAGTGGCGTCGCGGTCGCCGGTGCCGTTCGTCGCGGTGGCCGGGGGGACGTTCCGGTCGGGGCCGCCGTCGCGGTCGCGTCCGGCCCGGTCCTCTCCGCCCCGGTTCTCCCCGTCGGGGCCGTAGTCCCACCGGTCGGATCCGCTCTCGGAGGGAGGCCACCCGTTCCCGTTCCAGGGAGGGTCGGACCCTCGCTCAATGGAGGAATCACTCTCGGTCCGAGGCGGAGGAGTGGCCAGGTCAGGCGTGTCCTTGTTGTTGAACAGGTCGAGGCCGTGCAGGGCGCCGTCGGTGGCGCCCTGTTGGATGCCTGCTTGGGAGGCGCCGGCGGTGGCGGAGAAGACGGAGGCTTCCCAGCCGCGTCCGTCGGCGAGGCTGCCCAGCCCTTCGCCGAGGTAGCCCTCCAGGGCTCCGCTACCGATGTTGCCGCCGGTCTGCTGGGCGTAGGCGCCGGTGGTGGAGAAGTAGTCGTTGAGGGGCTTTTGGAGGTTGACGGGCACATCGGACAGGTGGTCGCGCATGTGCGGCGGGAGACGGTCGCCGATGGTCTCGCGCAGGTGTTGGCCCAGGTTGGGGTTGTTCCAGTGCCGGGCCAGGGTGTCGGCGTAATCGCGCCCCAGGTCACGCGCGGCACTCTCGCCCAGGTGCTCGCCGAAGTTGCGCGCGAACAGGTCGCCGAAGTCCTGGCGTGCTGTGGCGGCTTTGGCGGCGTTGTCGAAGGCGCCCGCGCCCAGGGGGCTGGCGGGGTTGTAGGGGGTGAGGAACTCGTCGTTGTGGCGCCCGAACACCTCGGCGAGGTCCTTGTTCAGGGAC